>NZ_JACOOB010000014.1:0-118595 GCF_014287315.1 Bacteroides sp. NSJ-39
ATTTATTCAGGTGGTTATAGCACGAGGGTTCCACCTCTTCCCATTCCGAACAGAGAAGTTAAGCCTCGTCACGCCGATGGTACTGCGTAACAGTGGGAGAGTAGGTAGCCGCCGTTTTTTAAGAAGCCCCTTGATTCAGCAACGAATCAAGGGGCTTTCTGTTTTCCGGCCGTTCCTGTTCCCGATCTGAAAATTCGTATAACAAAATGAATTTATATTACTCAAACGAGAAAGCAAATATAGTGAATCTAAATTACTTCCCTGTTTTTTGATTTATCAATGGTACTTTGGTATGCTTGTATTTCCTCTTTTACTACTCTTTTTTATTTTCACCTCTCTATTATATTGTTTTTTCATAATAGCATAATCCTTTTTTTAATCAGTCACACTTACGTGGATTCCGTCATGAAACCTTTAATTCAATATCAGAGAATGCAGAGTAGAAGCCAGTTAAATTTTCTGTTGATTTCTAATATTTTATATTGCTTCTTCTCGGATAAAGTTATAAGTTAGGTATATTCCAAACATTTTGTTAATGAAAAACTTTTGATATTGTAACAATTTTTAGTTTTGAAATTGTAATGTTATTTATTATATTTGCAAATATTTTTGCAGAAGAAATTGTAACGGAGAGAGAATATATAAAAAGATATTGAATGGGGTTGTTTATATTGAATTCATTTTGTCGGGATGAATTATTGATAAAAAGTATTTATGATCTATATTTAAACCTTAAACTATGATTGTTGAAAAACATTTGCATATAGACTTGATAAAGAAGGTAAAACAAGGTTCTTATGAGGATTTTACCCGTCTGTACTTTATGTATGCGGATTTGCTTTATGGTTTTGTGCTGAACTTGACTAAATCTCCTGATGACGCTGAAGATATTCTGCAAGAAACCTTTTTGAGGATTTGGCAGACTAAAGAAAATCTTTCTTTAGAGACTTCATTTAAATCCTATCTTTATACTATTGCACATAACCTTATCATAGATTCATTTCGTAAGAAAATTGATAGTGTTGCATTTGAAGTTTATATTCAAAGTGACGCATATCAGAATTATACAGAAAATAATACAGAAAATGAAGTTTATTTTGATGAATTTCTTGATAAACTGAATGAAGCTAAAAAGAAACTTAGTAGTAGGCAATTGGTGATTTTTGAGTTGAGTCGTGAAAAAGGATGTTCGATTAAAGATATTGCCGAAAAGATGGGAGTTTCGGAAAAAACAGTGAAGAATCAATTGACTCTTGCATTGAAGACTTTGAAATCAGAATTATCTCTCTTGCATTATTTGTTATTAGTCTTGCTATTGTTAAGGAACGAATTTTAATTTATGTTTTATAACATGTAAATTGAGTCGGGACTATTTGGGGGATTTTGCGTATTTCTTATAAAACAGAAATATGAAAAATAATTTGCTCCAAGTTTTATTGCGACGGTTTTTCTCAGCAAGAATTAGTCCGGCCGAATACACAGTCCTTAAATCAGAAGTTCAAAAAGCAACAGATGAAGCTATGGACTCTGCATTGGATATTTTGTGGAAGGAGCAAAACCTGCAAATTCCGGTGATGGATGATGCTGTTAAATTCAGGGTTCTTAATAATATTCAAAATCAGATAACGGATAACAAACCTTCGCATAATTTTTCCTGGACACGAATTGCGGCTACAATTCTGATACCGCTTCTTGTTTCGGCAGCATCATTTTATTACTTTTCAGGAAAGTTCAACAGGCAAGAGGATGTTTTTACCGTATTTGCAGAAAGAGGACAAAAAACACAAATATTTCTTCCGGATGGGACTCAAGTTTGGCTTAATTCGGATTCTTATCTCAGCTATTCTTCCGTATTCAATCGTGATAATCGTGAGGTGACTCTTAAAGGCGAGGCTTTTTTTGATGTAACCAAAGATGATGAGCATAGTTTTACTGTTAAAGCAGAAGGTATTAATATTGTGGTACACGGTACAGCTTTCAACGTTTCTGCCTATCCGGATGAAGAAATGGCAACTGTTTCTTTGCTCAGAGGAGCTGTCACGGTGGAGAATGCTGTAGAGAGGGTACAATTAGAACCTGGTCAGCAGGTACAGATACCGAGAGACAGACAATCATGGAAACTATTCCCCTGTGATGTTGAAATGGAGTGTTTATGGACACAGAATATGCTCAGGTTTGAAAATACTCCGGCGGTAGAAGTGTTTGCGAAGTTGGAAAAATGGTATGGAGTAAATATCCACGTAGAAAATTCGGATTCGTCTGTTAAATATGGATTTGTTCTGAAAAGTGAATCATTAAGAGAAATATTAGATCTAATAAATAGAATAACAGCAATTGATTACCAGATAAACGGAGAGGAGGTGAACATCAGATATAAGTGAAAATATAAATAAAACATGAAAAATATTTTTCCATGTTTTCTATAAAAGCATATATAAAATTAATCATTTCTTTTTTTACTTAGTCATAATATTATGGGAAAAATAACAAAAAGGATACTTGCTAATATCTTTTTTTTCTTATTGATATTTCAGTCTTTGAGTGCCCAAAATTCTCAAAGAATAGATTTATCTTTGAAAGAACAAACGCTTAAAGTCTTTCTTGAGATAGTCGAACAGAAGACGAATTATACATTCATGTATAATAATCTTGATTTGGAACAAAAAATATCGGTTCAAGTTAAACAGGCTACTATTGATGAACTGTTGAAAAAAGCATTGACTCCATTACACATTAATTTTGAAATTGCCAATGCTAAAATCATTTTAACGAAACAAGACCAGGTAAATAATGGTTCAGTCACAGTAACAGTGAAGGGATCTATTGTAGACGAAGCGGGTGAGCCTCTAATTGGAGTTAATATAGCTGCAATGTCCACAGGTAAGGGAACGATCAGTGATATCAATGGAGAGTTCACGGTCGAAGCGGCTAAAAATGAAATTTTGAATATATCTTATATAGGTTATGTTTCACAACAAATTAAGGTAGGTACTCAATCATCTATACATGTAATCCTTAAAGAAGATACTCAGACTTTGGACGAAGTGGTTGTTACTGCATTGGGTATCAAGCGTGCAGAAAAGGCATTGAGCTATAATGTACAGCAGGTTAATACAGACGCGGTGACAGAACATAAAGATGCCAACTTTGTTAATTCCCTTAACGGTAAAGTGGCGGGTGTCACAATTAATGCTTCTTCATCAGGAGTCGGAGGCGTATCTAAAGTTGTAATGCGTGGAACAAAATCCATTATGCAATCTTCCAATGCATTGTACGTAGTAGACGGTGTCCCGATGTTTGCCGGTAGTAGCAAAGGTGGGGGAAAAGAATTTGATTCTCAGGGAGCTACCGAGCCTATTGCAGATATCAATCCGGATGATATTGAATCTATGTCGGTTCTGACTGGTGCCGCTGCCGCTGCATTGTATGGTTCGGAAGCTGCCAATGGTGCCATTATCATTACAACTAAAAAAGGAAAAGTCGGTAAGGTTAGCATATCTGTAAATTCAAGTATGGAGTTCAATCAGCCTTTCGTAATGCCTCGTTTCCAAACCCGTTATGGAACCGGTGTAGGAGGAAGCTTCCTGGATGGTTCAGACCGTAGTTGGGGAGAAAAATTAACAGTAGCTAATTATCGTGGCTATGATCCTAAGGATGATTATTTCCAGACTGGTATTATCAACACGGAAAGTGTTTCTTTCTCTACCGGTACAGAAAAAAATCAAACTTATGCATCGGCTGCTGCCATCAATTCAAAAGGTATTACTCCTAACAATAAGTACAGTCGTTATAATTTCAGCGTACGCAATACCACTTCTTTCTTGAACGACAAGATGACTCTTGATATAGCTGCCAGCTATATTTTGCAAAATGACCGCAATATGGTGAATCAGGGAGAATATAATAACCCGTTAGTGGGAGCTTACCTATATCCTCGCGGTAATGACTGGGAAGATGCGAAGTTGTACGAACTGTATGATCCGGCACGTAAAGTTTATCTTCAAAACTGGTCGATCGGTGATGCTGCAATGACGATGCAGAATCCATATTGGGTGAATTACCGCAACTTGCGTGAGAATAAGAAAGACCGTTATATGTTGAGCGCAAGTTTGAATTATAAAATATTGGATTGGCTGACTGTTTCAGGACGCGTAAGTCTGGATAATGCCAATAATGATTATACAGAGAAATTTTATGCTTCTACCAATACACAGCTTACGGAAGGTTCTTCTCGTGGTTTGTACGGTATAACCAAGACTTCGGACAAACAATTGTATGCAGATTTTCTGGTAAGTATCAATAAGAACTTTGGTGAAGACTGGAATCTGAGTGCTAATATCGGTGGATCATTTACTGATGTGCGATCAGATCTAATGACAGTCCGCGGTGGAATTGCTGATGGCAGTGATGCATTTCCGGGTGAGCAGGTCGGTTTGACCAATTATTTCGCTATTCAGAATTTAAGCCAGAAAGCCCGTCGTCTGCAAGAAGGATGGAGAGAGCAGACTCAGTCTATTTATGCTTCTGCTGAATTGGGATATAAGAGTACTTATTATTTGACACTTACCGGACGTAACGACTGGCCTTCACAATTAGCCGGACCTAATTCTACATCAAAGAGCTTCTTCTATCCGTCAGTAGGTTTGTCTGTTGTTCTCTCAGAACTGATGCCTAATTTGAATAAAGATTATTTGTCTTATCTTAAACTGCGTGGTTCGTTTGCCTCTGTCGGTTCGGCTTTCCAACGTTATCTTGCCAATCCGCGCTACGAATGGAGCACTTCTGCCAATCAATGGAGCGTACTGACTCAATATCCGATGTATTCATTGAAACCGGAACGTACTAATTCTTTTGAAATCGGTTTTAATGCTCGTTTCTTGAAATATTTTGAGTTGGATGCTACTTATTATAATGCAAAAACTGAAAATCAGACTTTTAATCCGCAACTTCCGATTAATAAATATTCAAAAATGTATATTCAAACCGGTAGCGTACGCAATCAAGGTATAGAGCTTGCTCTGAATTTTGAAAATACATGGCGTAATTTCACATGGATGAGTGGTTTGACTTATTCAATGAATAAGAACAAGATTGAATCTTTGGCGGACAATGTTATCAATCCTATAACCGGGCAGCTTTTCTCCATACCTTCACTTGATATGGGCGGATATGCAGATTTACGTTTTATCCTGCGTGAAGGTGGCAGTATGGGAGATTTATATTCACGTACAGATTTACGTCGTGATGCTAACGGTGCTATTTATATGGATGAATCGAATAACGTATATACTCAGAAAATAGATAACCCCGATTCTTATATCAAGTTGGGAAGTGTATTGCCGAAGGGAAATCTTGCATGGCGTAACAACTTTATGTGGAAGAATTTCCATGTAGGATTCATGATTTCTGCTCGTCTGGGTGGTGTAGTATTTTCAAGAACACAGGCTATACTTGATAAGTTTGGCGTTTCCGAGGCTTCAGCCGATGCGCGTGATAATGGTTTTGTATTGATTAATGGAAATGACAGAGTTAATCCGGAGAATTGGTATACAACAGTAGGTAGCACCGCTGTGCCGCAGTATTATACTTATTCGGCTACCAACGTTCGTTTGCAGGAGGCTTCGATAGGTTATACTATTCCGAGAAAATGGCTGGCTAATGTCTGTGACATTAAAGTTTCATTGATAGGTCGCAACTTGTGGATGATTTACAACAAGGCTCCTTTCGATCCGGAGGCTGTGGCATCGACAGATAATTTCTATCAGGGAATCGACAACTTCATGATGCCTTCTTTGCGTAATGTAGGTTTCAGTCTGAATTTCAAATTCTAATAAAAGTGACTATGAAAAAGATATTAAATACATTTATTTTCGCTTCATTAATGGCGGCTGTGTCATCCTGTACCGCCAAGTATGAGGATATCAATTCAAACCCTTACCAACCAGGCGACTTGTCTGCCGACGACTATGCGCTGGGTTCGGCCATGAACAACCTTGCCGGTTGTGTGGTCTCTCCGGATGTCAATACGGCACAGTTTACAGATTGTTTGCTGGGCGGTCCTATGGGAGGATATTTTGCCGATTCCAAAGCATCATGGGAACGTACGATTTCGAACTTTAACCCTGAAGATGGCTGGACAAATGTTTTTCTGAAAAGTGATAAGGTGCTTCCGGTACTTTATTCCAACTTGAGTATTGTAGAGGTAGTATCACAAAATACGAACAACCCGGTTCCTTTGGCTATTGCGACAATTATAAAGGTTGCAGCCATGCATCGTATTGCGGATGCTTACGGACCGATTCCGTATTCTAAAATAGGAGCGGATGGTTCTATAACAACTCCGTATGATTCGGAACAGGAAGTTTATAATAAATTCTTTGAAGAACTGAATCATTCTATCGGTGTGTTGAATGAGCATCCGAATGACCGTTTGACTGCTTCGGCTGACTACATTTATCAGGGTGATGTGAAAAAATGGATTCGTTTTGCCAATTCGCTTAAACTTCGTCTGGCTATTCGCATAGCCAATGTTGACAAGGTGACAGCACAGAAGATGGCGGAAGAAGCTGTTGACCCCCAAAACGGTGGTGTGATCGAACAGAATACAGATAATGCGGCATGGAGTTATTTCTCCGGTTCTGTAAATAACCCTATTTATGTGGCTAAGGAATACAATCATATCGGTGTTCACAAAGAAGATAATAGCGCCTGTCTGACAGGTGGAGATACACATGCAGCAGCCGATATTATCTGCTATATGAATGGTTATGAAGACCCTCGGCGGGAAAAATATTTTGTCAAGTCGGAATGGAAAGGACATGAGTATGTCGGATTGCGTAGAGGTATTATTATCCCGGTGCTTGAAACTACCGGACACAAATATTCCGGAATTAATATGAAGCCGAATGATCCGTTATATTGGATGAATGCTGCGGAAGTCGCTTTCCTGCGTGCAGAAGCGGCGGCTATCTATAATTTCAATATGGGAGGTGAAGCCGGTGAGTTTTACAATACCGGTATTCGCTTGTCATTCGAACAGTGGGGGGCGGACGGAGCAGAGGAATATCTGAATAACGAGACTTTACGCCCTGAAACTTATGTAGATCCGGACGGAAAGAATTCTTATGACAGAGACTTGTCCAGAATCACTGTGAAATGGGATAATGCTGCTTCACCAGAAGAAAAACAGGAGCGCATTATCATTCAGAAATGGATCGCTAACTGGCAGTTGGGTAATGAGGCATGGGCGGATTACCGTCGTACCGGCTACCCGCATCTGATTCCTGCTACTGCGGCCGGTAATAAGAGTGGCGGTATCGTTGACTCGGAAAGAGGTGCGCGGCGTATTCCTTATCCAGCATCGGAATATGGAGATAATCCTGTAAATATAAATTATGCCGTGGCTACTTATCTGGGTGGCCGGGATGATATGGGACGTGATCTCTGGTGGGCTAAAAAAACAAAGTAATATAATAAAGTAGATAATGTTTATGAAAAATACATTTGGATATAGCGGACTGTGTGTTGCGATATGCATGACTATGTCACTCTCATTCTGTTCTTGTGAGGACTGGACGGATGTGGAGAGTCTGGATATACATACTCCTTCGCTTGAAGAACAAAATCCTCAACTATACGCTGATTATCTGAAAGATCTGAATATTTATAAAGCAAGTGAGCATAAATTGACTATAGTATCTGTGGAGAATGTGGCAGATCCTTCCAAACAGGCCGAAAGATTGTCCGCTTTGCCTGACAGTATCGACTATATCAGTTTGAATAATCCGGATAAATTGTCCGGAAATATGCTGGACGAAATAAGAATAGTCAGAGAGAAAGGTACGAAGGTGGTGTACAGTATTGATTTTTCTAAATTTGAGGAAGAATGGAAGGAGATGAAGAAAGCTAATCCTGACTTGACGGAAGAAGAAGGTCGGGCTTATTTGGACAAACGTACAGATGAGATGCTTGCTTTAGCGGATAATTATGATGGTATTATTGCTGATTATACCGGTCGTTCTTTGGTTAGCTTGAAAGGTGAGGAGCTTGAGGTATATACATCTCGTCAGACAAACTTCTTGAATAAACTGAAAGAGTGGAAGCAAGCATCCGATAAGTCGTTGTTCTTTTATACTAATGTACAATATCTTACAGCTGAAAATATGGGAATAATAGGGTTGGCTGATTATATTATTCTTAAAACAGCTTTGTCAACAAATGGTGATGATTTAAGTGTCAAGGCGTTATTGGCTGTTCAGGCAGGAGAAGATGCGAAAGAATTGTATGAAGGGATAAACCCTGTCCCTGCTGACCGTTTTATTGCGTGTGTTCAACTACCGCAGCCGGATGACAAGAATCAGGTGATAGGATATTGGAATACAGTTGACTCTGAAGGAAATAAAACTTTAGCTACTCAAGGAGCCGCATGGTGGAATGTGCAGGCGTCAACTGGATTTGAAAGAAAAGGAATGTTTGTTATGAATGTACAGGATGATTATTATAATAATACGTTCTCTTCAATTCGTGAGGTTATTAGTATAATGAATCCGTCAAAATAAAAGAAGATATGAAATTACATAAGTATATGTTTGCTTCCCTTTCTTTTTGCTCATTAGTATTGGGAAGTTGCCAAAATAATGATATTGATGATGAACACCATTATGATAATAAGGTATTTGTCACTTCCCAGCAAGTTAGGGATGATTTGTTGATTAAAGAGACCATTTCGGAAGCTACCCGGTCCATATCTTATCGCTTGGCTGATCCGTTGGATAGAGAGGTGAATATTTCTTTTGATGCTGCTCCGCAATTGACTGCTGCTTATAATTTGGCTTTTAATGATAACGCACAGGTTTTGGCTGCTGATTATTATGAGATTCCGGTCAAGTCGGTTACGATTAAAGCGGGAGATATCAGTAGTGATGATGTTGTTGTTAACTTTAAAAACACAAATAAGTTGGACAAGTCAAGACGCTATGTGTTACCGGTTACAATAACGGATGCGGATATCGAGGTACTTGATAGTAAAAGAACTGCTTATTTTATATTCAAGGGTGCGGCATTGATCAATGTGGTAGCTAATATTGAGAAAATGTATTTCCCTATTTATTGGGATACTGATGTACATTCTGTAAATGTTGTAACAGTGGAAGCTTTAGTGCGTAGTAATGATTGGGTTGCAGGGCGTGATAACGCACTGAGTACAGTATTTGGGGTTGAAGGTGAGTTCCTTGTTCGTATTGGCGATGCTGATCGTCCGCGTGATCAATTGCAATGTGTAGCTCCCGGTGGAAATTTCCCTGCTCCGAATGCTGTTGCCAGTTTGCCTGTAAAAGAATGGGTGCATATTGCCATCGTCTATGATGCAACTACTCGCGAACGTATCTATTATAAAGATGGAGTGAAAGTTTATTCGGATAATGCTGCCAGTCGTGCTGTAAACTTATCATCAAATGGCTGTTATATTGGTAAAGCATATGATGATACGCGTTGGCTGCCTGGTGATATTTCAGAAGTGCGTATTTGGAATATTCAACGTAGTGCTGAGGAAATAGCTAAGAATCCGTATGAAGTTGATCCTCATTCTCCAGGACTAATAGCATATTGGAAATTTAATGAAGGAACTGGAAGTGATATAAAGGATCATACAGGAAATGGTAACGACATCAGTGCTGTTGGTGGTACTCCAACATGGGTAAATGTTGAACTTCCGCAAATAAAATAATTACAAACTTAATATAGGATTGTACATATGAAACGAAAAGATATATATACGTTATTGTTTGGTGTTTTGTGTTGTGCAGGAACATCATTATGTTTTTCTTGTGCTGATGATTTAGAGATTGGAAAGCAGTTTGATGAATCGGCTTTGGAGGGAATTTATGAAAATAGAGTTTTTCTTTGCGACGCTTCATCTAATAAAGTCAATAATATTATTGAATTATATACTTCTAATCAGTATTCAACTAAAGTTCGAATGTCTTTATCGAAGAATTCTTCAGCTGAAACTTCAGCTAAGATAGTTATAGATGAATCTTATTTGGAAAACTATAATCAAGAACATAACACAGATTTTGAAATGCTTCCGGCAAGTGCGGTCATTTTTGCTAATGATGGTACTTTAAACTCTGGAAATTGTGGAAGAAGTTTAGAGGTGGAAATGACAATAAAGATTTCAGATGATTTGGAGGCAGGAAAGACATATGCTTTACCTCTCTCAATAACGGAACCTACTTCTGACCTTACAATAAAAAATGAGCAAGATCGTCACTGTGTATATTTAGTTAAGGACATGAGAAAGTTTGGTGACGCTTTCAAAGGAGAGGATAAGCCAAAAGGATTTTTGTTTTTTGAAGTAAATGATGTAAATCCATTAAATGCTCTTTCTTTCCAATTGGAAAATGGTAAATATTTTTGGGATGTAGTTGTTTTATTTGCTGCTAATATCAACTATGATTCTGAAGCAGGACGTCCATATATAAAATGTAATCCGAATGTTCAGTATTTGTTAGATAATAATGAAACTCTTTTGCAGCCATTGCGTAAACGCGGTATAAAAGTCTTGTTAGGTTTATTGGGTAATCATGATATGGCAGGATTGGCTCAACTTTCTACCGAGGGGGCTAAAGTATTCGCACGTGAGATTGCTCAATACTGCAAGGCTTATAACTTGGATGGAGTAAATTATGATGATGAATATTCGCTTTATCCAGATCTTGATAATCCTTCATTTGCTACCCCTTCTGCTCAAGCGGGAGCACGTCTCTGCTATGAAACCAAACAGGTAATGCCTGATAAGTTGGTTACAGTTTTTGCATATGGAAATATGTATGGAGTTGAATCTGTAGATGGAGTAGATGTTGATGAGTGGATTGATATAGTTGTACCTAATTATGGTTCAGCAGCTTATCCTTTAGGTAATATGGGTAAATGGAAGTGTGCAGGTTTGGCTGCAGAATTTAATTTGAATGGTGGTGGTTCTTTGGATAGTTATGGTGCTCAGAAAATATTGAGTGGTGGTTATGGGTGGCATATGGGATTTGCTGCTAATCCGAGTAATTATAGAACGATTTTTCGGCGTTTGAGTGGTGCTTATGAACTATATGGCTCTAAATTGAAAGATCCGACAATCTTTTATAAAAAAAATGAAACTACTCCATCTAAGTATCCGGAGGATTTATGATAGTTAATGCTAGAGAAAAGTATTTTTAATGTATTAACAACTATTCGAATGTTATATTAACCTGAAAATAAGAATATGAGAATAAAAAAAATTTTTTATATGCCTATTCTCTGTATGGGTATATTATCCTCTTGTCTGGATGATGAAAATTTGGATTTGAAGAATTTCCCTATTAACCAACCGGAAATATTAGTTCAAGGTAGTAATGGTGATAATAATGTTGTTGCTACTTATCTGAGCGATGGCACTTTGAAGTTGGATGCTCCTTTAACAAGAACATATGTGTTCCGTTTCAAAGCTTCTCCGGAAGATATGATTGTAAATTTTGAACCAATTTGTTCTAACATCCCAGTAGAGAAAGTTATCTTAAGCACTTCCGAGGTCTTATTGGCTGCCGGAGAAACAGATGCGGTAGTAACCGTTTCTTTGAAAGACGATGATTTTAATTTTGCAGCTTCTACTTTGGAAGAAGAGACTTATGTACTTGGTGTTAAAGCTAATGTGAATGGATTTAATATAGGTGAAGAGCCTATGGAAAGTAAGATTATGATAGAAAAAGAGGCTTATTGTGTGGCGGTATCTGTACATGGGGAAAATCAAAATAGTGCCTCTTTTGAGCGTACATTTGTTAATGGTGCTATTGAGGAGCAAGACCCCATTGCTTATAAATTCAAAGTAATGTTGGATAAGCCTGCAAATAAGGATGTTGCTATACAGATATTTACTGAAGGAATTGCAGAAAAATATTTAGAAAATGTAACCGTTGTTCCTAATAAGATTGTAATTCCAGCTGGTCAAATCTCTTCGGAAGAAGTGACGTGGACTGTGACAAACGACTTTCTGCTTGAGGATGCTATGCCTGCTACTTTTTTGATAAATCTGAAATTAGGTATAGAAACGGAAGATGCTACAGTAAAAAAAGAAGGGGAGAATTCCATATCTATAACGGTTAAGAAAAAAATGCTGAATATGGGTGTCGTTGACGTCCTTCCTCAAGAGTGGAGCATGATAAATAAAGAGGATTGTTCCGCTATTGAACTGTCAAATTTTTCAGGGGATGGGAACGTTTTGTTTGATTCTCTTACAACAGGAGGAAAAACACTTTGGGGGGCTAGTTGGAGTTTGCCGGCAAGCTTTATTGTAGATATGAAGAATTTACATATGTTGGAAGGTATAAAAATAGATTATTATTCTTATTCTACTCCAGCAGGTCCTAAAAATATCAGAGTGTGCACTTCAAAGGATAAAATTCAATGGGTAGAACAAGCAGATTTAGCAGAATTGCCTAATAGAAACGAAAACTTGTTGGAGTTTTATACAGGAATGGAAGCTAGGTATGTCAAGCTAGAATTTTTTGCCTTGTATTCGTCTGTTATTTATGTTGCTGAAGTGTCTTTGTATGAATAGTGACTTTTTATTGTTTAAATTTTAGAAGGATATTTAGAACAATATTAGGGTAAAATGAAACGCAAAATTTGAATATTATTGTTCGGATTTTGCGTTTCTATTTTTTAGAGAAGAGTTTTGGAAATAAGCTTCTTTGTTTCTTTATTTTGATGGAATTTATGAGAGACAATAATAGAAAGAAAGTTATTGATGTATTTTCTCGCATGTTTGAGGTCAATTATTCTAAAGTAAAGAATTTGGCTTATAGTTTATTAAAATCAGAATTGGATGCAGAAGATGTAGCTCAGGAAGTTTTTACTAAACTTTGGGAGCAGCAAAGTATATGGATTGATAATAAAAGGGAACTTGATGCCTATATTCTGATTATGACTAAAAATATAGCTCTGAATATATCTAAACATCAGAAAATCAGGTTGGAATATAAGGAGCGTTTTTTGGAAGAGTCATCAGATTTGACAGATCGTGATTTGTTGGAGAGTATTTATTTTCGTGAAATATTGCAAGGTATTTATTTAAAATTAGAAAGCATTCCTGAACGCAGAAGAACTGTATTTGAACTTAGTCGTTTTTATGGGAAAAGTCATAAAGAAATTGCAGACAAGATGAATATATCAGTCCGTACAGTAGAACAACAAATATATTTGACGTTAATCGAATTAAGAAAGGTTTTGGGAGCATTTGCCGGATGAAGCATGAGGAAGAAAATTGAGGATGCTGTGCCACATGTTATAATTCATGTTAATATTAACTTGTTTTTATGCTTTTGATGTTGTTTTGTAATGATTTGATTAATACATTTACCATCAATTATTGCTAATGCGAACCAATAATATTACCAGTTATGAAGCAGATCTTTACCTTGACTTTTGTCCTGTTTACTTTGTTTTTTCAGAGTTGCCGGGATAATTTGAATGTTCCTACTCCTGCAAGTCGTAATTATGAACAGGATGTTGCCGTTTTGAATGACTTTGTGGATATTAATAAAACTACTCACGAATATTATGTCAACTCAAACAAGCATACTTCAGTTTTGTCGTATATAAAGAATTCAGCTGTGGAAGAATTAAATTCGGTCAATTTGCTGAACCTTGAAATTTTCAACAAGAGTCTTTCGCGTATAAATCAGATATCGGAGCAGCTGATTTCTTCTTGTGCAGTTGACTATATCGTAATGATAACTGAAGATGAAATTTATGTAAACCGTATAAATGAGGATTCTCCGGTGGAACTGCGCCAGAAGCTGGGCGGCAACTATTCTTCGACAGTCTCTTCTTTAAATGTGACTAGTTACAAGGAACAGTATTATGTTAGTGATTGTAATTATATCGAGACATCTGTAGAGTTGAATCCACAGGCTTATAAGAATGCAGGATGGGCATTCTTGGTAACATGTGAATTGAATGGCAAGGGTGAAAAGGAAAATGTCGGGGTATTGTTCTGTGGTGTTGGCTATCACATCAATCCTTGCTTTGAATGGTTTGCAAACGATAATGTGGACTGGGATTTTGAAGTGGTCAGTCTGAATGAAGAGATTCCATATATAGCAGACCTTAGATTTTTACGTAGATGAAAAGGTTATGCATCCCTCTTGTTTGCTCTGTTTTTTTCTTCCTGACCGGTTGTGTTGAAAAGAGCGGATACTATGAGGAAGGAGAAGATAATATTATCTCTTTGATTTGTGATGTGGTATGGGCCGGTGAAAAGGTCGTTTATGATACGGAAGAAACGGCTCAGGATATTTATCGGTTCAGAAGAGATGGTACTTGTACACGTACTATTGTTGTAACAGGTAAGGATGGTGAGGAATCCCAGAGTGAAATCTATTATCGGTGGGCTTTTTATAACCAAAGTTCCAATACGATTTATTTCGGTGAAGATCATTATTGGGATATTGAAGAACTCACAACCGCGAAGTTTGCAGTTTATGATCGATGGGGAGAATATGGAAGTTTGGATATGTCTCGGGAATATAGGGAATTTACTCCTTTGAAATAATATATATAGCTAAAATTATGGCGGAAAGATATGCACGGTGTTTCCTTGTATATTTTTCCGCTTGTTTTTTTATAAAGCTTTCATCAGCTCCATTGTGTGAGTATGGTCTGCATATCTTTTGATTTCTTTAGTGATATATTTTAGATAATACCCGATTAAAACTTATGAAATGAAATTTTATATGATAAAAAAGTAACGTTTTGTTTGGATGTAACGAAATAATCCATACCTTTGCACCGTCAAACTATAAAAGAGACAAGAAATGAACCAGATGTTTATACATATTCTACTATGCGGTATTATTATTCTACTATCAAAGGTTAGTGGAAGTGAGTGCTGCGCGTAAATGTGTATAAATGAAAATATACGAAAGCCTTTCTCACTTCCAAGTGTGAAAGGCTTTTTTTAATACTAATAATTATATATAATATACATAGAATATGGACAATAGGTTATTTATTTTTGATACCACTCTTAGAGATGGTGAACAGGTTCCGGGATGCCAGTTGAATACAGTAGAGAAGATTCAGGTAGCAAAGGCATTGGAAGCGTTGGGAGTAGACGTGATTGAAGCCGGGTTCCCCATTTCGAGCCCGGGAGATTTTAATTCAGTGATTGAGATTTCAAAAGCGGTGACTTGGCCTACTATCTGTGCTTTGACACGTGCAGTTCAAAAAGATATTGATGTTGCTGTAGATGCACTGAAATTTGCTAAACATAAACGTATTCATACCGGTATCGGTACTTCTGATTCGCACATTAAATATAAATTCAATTCGAATCGTGAGGAGATTATCGAACGTGCGGTAGCTGCCGTGAAATACGCCCGCCGTTTTGTGGACGATGTAGAGTTTTATGCAGAAGACGCAGGCCGTACGGATAACGAATATCTGGCACGTGTGGTGGAAGCCGTTATCAAAGCGGGAGCTACCGTAGTGAATATTCCTGATACAACGGGCTATTGCTTGCCTTCAGAATATGGTGCTAAGATAAAATACCTGATTGACCATGTAGACGGCATCGATAATGCCATACTTTCTACTCACTGTCACAACGACTTGGGTATGGCTACTGCCAATACGATAGCCGGTGTTTTGAACGGCGCACGTCAGGTGGAAGTTACCATCAACGGTATCGGCGAACGTGCAGGAAATACTGCCCTCGAAGAAATCGCCATGATTATCAAGAGTCACCACGAAATAGATATTCAGACCAATATCAATACACAGAAGATTTATCCGACCAGCCGCATGGTATCCAGCCTGATGAATATGCCGGTACAGCCGAATAAAGCGATTGTTGGGCGTAATGCTTTCGCACATTCTTCAGGTATCCATCAGGACGGTGTGTTGAAGAATGTACAGACGTATGAGATTATTGATCCGCATGATGTGGGTATTGATGATAACTCTATCGTATTGACAGCCCGTAGCGGACGTGCCGCATTGAAAAATCGTCTTTCTATCTTGGGAGTTGACCTGGAGCAGGAAAAGCTGGATAAGGTATATGATGAGTTCTTGAAGTTGGCTGATAAGAAAAAAGATATTAATGATGACGATATTTTAGTATTGGCAGGCGCAGACCGTAGCCAGAATCATCGCATTAAACTGGATTATTTGCAGGTGACGAGTGGTGTCGGCGTTCGTTCGGTAGCTAGTTTGGGATTGAACATTGCCGGTGAGAAGTTTGAGGCTTGTGCCAGCGGTAACGGTCCGGTAGATGCAGCTATCAAGGCATTGAAAAAGATTGTAGAACGCCACATGACTTTGAAAGAGTTTACTATTCAGGCTATCAGCAAGGGAAGTGATGATGTAGGTAAAGTACACATGCAGGTAGAATACGATAACCAGATTTATTATGGTTTTGGAGCTAATACAGATATTATTGCCGCTTCCGTAGAAGCTTATATTGACTGTATTAACAAATTCAAATCATAAAAAAGAGACTGACAGTCGTATCGGCATTGTAGAGATTGACTAAAATAGTAAATAGTAATTAGTAAAATAGTAAATAAACAGATGAATACATTATTTGATAAGATATGGGATGCCCACGTGGTGACTACTGTGGAAGATGGTCCTACACAGCTTTATATTGATCGCTTATATTGTCACGAAGTGACTAGTCCGCAAGCTTTTGCCGGATTGCGTGAACGTGGAATCGGAGTGTTGCGTCCGGAAAAAGTATTTTGTATGCCCGACCATAACACACCGACACACGATCAGGATAAGGAGATTGAGGATCCGATTTCTAAAACGCAGGTCGACACATTGACTAAGAATGCGAAGGATTTTGGTTTGACACACTACGGTATGATGCATCCGAAGAATGGAATTATCCATGTGGTAGGTCCCGAACGTGGTTTGACTTTGCCGGGAATGACGATTGTCTGCGGTGACTCTCACACTTCTACTCATGGTGCGATGGGAGCAATCGCTTTCGGCATCGGAACAAGTGAAGTGGAAATGGTATTGGCTTCGCAATGTATTCTTCAGTCAAGACCGAAAACAATGCGTATCACCGTAGACGGTGAACTGGGTAAAGGGGTGACTGCAAAAGATGTAGCTTTGTATATGATGTCTAAGATGACTACCAGCGGTGCTACTGGTTACTTCGTAGAATATGCAGGTTCGGCTATCCGCAATCTGACAATGGAGGGACGTCTTACCCTTTGTAACCTTTCTATCGAAATGGGTGCACGTGGTGGGATGGTTGCTCCGGACGAAGTGACTTTTGAATATATCAAGGGACGTGAAAGTGCTCCGCAAGGCGAAGCATGGGACAAGGCTTTGGCATATTGGAAGACATTGAAGAGTGATGACGATGCCGTATTCGACAAGGAAGTCCGTTTTGAAGCTGCTGATATTGAGCCGATGATTACTTACGGAACGAATCCGGGTATGGGTATGGGCATCACACAGCACATTCCTACGATGGAAGGAATGAGCGAAGCTGCACAGGTTTCATTCAAGAAATCAATGGACTATATGGGATTCCAACCGGGAGAATCTTTGTTGGGCAAAAAGATTGATTATGTATTCCTCGGCGCTTGTACAAACGGGCGTATCGAAGATTTCCGTGCATTTGCTTCCATCGTGAAAGGCCGCAAGAAAGCGGAAAATGTAATTGCATGGCTGGTTCCGGGTTCATGGATGGTAGACGCACAGATCCGTAAGGAAGGAATCGACAAGATTTTGACGGAAGCCGGATTTGCTATTCGTCAGCCGGGATGTTCTGCTTGTCTGGCAATGAACGATGATAAGATTCCTGCCGGGAAATATTCGGTATCTACCAGCAACCGTAACTTCGAAGGACGTCAGGGACCTGGTGCACGCACCTTGTTAGCTAGTCCTCTGGTGGCTGCTGCTGCTGCGGTGACAGGTGTGATTACCGATCCGAGAGAACTGATGTAATTTCAATCATAAATCATAATTTATAATTCATAAATAAGGCGATGGCTAAGACAAAATTTAATATAATCACAAGTACTTGTGTACCTCTTCCTTTAGAAAACGTAGATACTGACCAGATTATTCCGGCACGTTTCTTGAAAGCAACCACTCGTGAAGAAAAATTCTTCGGTGATAACCTTTTCCGTGACTGGCGTTACAATGCAGATGGTGCCCTGAACAAGGAGTTTGTGTTGAACAACCCTACTTACAGCGGACAGATATTGGTGGCAGGTAAGAACTTCGGTTCGGGTTCCAGCCGTGAACACGCAGCCTGGGCAATTGCCGGCTATGGTTTCCGTGTGGTGGTATCCAGTTTTTTTGCCGATATTCATAAGAATAATGAGTTGAACAACTTTGTGCTTCCGGTGGTTGTAACCGAGGAGTTTCTGCAAGAATTGTTCGATTCGATAGAAGCAGACCCGAAGATGGAAGTGGAAGTGAATCTTCCCGAACAGACCATCACCAACAAGGCGACAGGTAAAAGTGAACATTTTGAAATCAATGCTTACAAGAAACTTTGTTTGATGAACGGATTGGACGATATCGATTTCTTGTTAAGCAATAAAGATAAAATAGAAGAATGGGAAAAGAAGGCGTGAAAATAGAAATCATGGACACAACGCTCCGTGATGGTGAACAAACCAGCGGAGTATCTTTCGTGCCTCATGAGAAACTAATGATCGCCCGTTTGCTGTTAGAAGATTTGAAGGTAGACCGGGTGGAGGTTGCTTCGGCGCGTGTGTCGGACGGTGAGTTTGAAGCCGTGAAGATGATTTGCGACTGGGCGGCCCGTCGCAATCTGCTCCATAAAGTGGAAGTGCTCGGCTTTGTTGACGGGCATACTTCTGTCGATTGGATTCAGCGTACCGGTTGCCGTGTGATTAATCTTCTTTGCAAAGGTTCACTGAAGCATTGTACGCAACAACTGAAAAAGACACCGGAAGAACATCTGGCAGATATCATTAATGTGGTGCATTATGCCGACGAACAGGATATAACCGTCAATGTTTATCTGGAAGATTGGAGTAACGGTATCAAAGATTCTCCTGAATATGTATTCCAGTTGATGGATGGATTGCAAGAGACGAGTGTCAAGCGTTATATGTTGCCTGACACGTTGGGTATCTTGAATCCCTTGCAAGTGATAGAGTATATGCGGAAGATGAAGAAACGTTATCCGAATACTCATCTCGATTTCCATGCGCACAATGACTATGATTTGGCAGTGAGCAACGTTCTTGCAGCCGTATTAAGCGGTGTAAAAGGACTGCATACCACCATCAACGGACTGGGCGAACGAGCAGGAAATGCTCCCCTCGCAAGTGTGCAAGCCATCCTGAAAGATCATTTCAATGCGGCGACCAATATCGACGAGAGCCGTTTGAATGATGTCAGCCGGGTAGTGGAGTCTTATTCGGGTATTATGATACCTGCCAACAAACCGATTGTAGGTGAGAATGTCTTTACGCAAGTGGCAGGTGTGCATGCCGACGGCGATAACAAAAATAATCTTTACTGTAATGATTTGCTTCCCGAGCGCTTTGGTCGTAAACGTGAATATGCGTTGGGCAAGACAAGTGGCAAAGCCAATATCCGCAAAAATCTCGAAGACCTCGGATTGGAACTGGATGAAGATGCTATGCGCAAGGTGACGGAGCGTATCATCGAACTGGGTGACAAGAAAGAATTGGTGACACAGGAAGATTTGCCGTACATCGTTTCTGATGTGTTGAAGCATGGAGCGATTGGTGAGAAGGTCAAACTGAAGAGCTATTTTGTGAATCTGGCTCATGGATTGAAACCGATGGCTACGTTGAAGATAGAAATCAACGGAAAAGAGTACGAAGAGAGTTCAGGCGGTGATGGCCAGTATGATGCTTTTGTTCGTGCATTGCGTAAGATATATAAGGTGACATTGGGACGCAAATTCCCGATGCTGACCAATTATGCAGTGACAATCCCTCCCGGTGGGCGTACGGATGCATTTGTGCAGACAGTAATCACATGGAGTTATGACGAGCAGGTGTTCCGTACTCGCGGACTTGATGCCGATCAGACGGAAGCTGCCATCAAAGCTACTATGAAGATGTTGAACCTCATCGAAGATGAATATGAGAAGAGCAAGTGAGAGATAACTTGCCCAAAGAATGTTTTTTATAAGAATATATAAATAGAAGAATAAACGATTATGGATTTTAAAATTGCTGTATTAGCAGGCGACGGCATCGGACCGGAGATCTCTGTGCAAGGTGTAGATGTGATGAGTGCCGTTTGCGAGAAGTTTGGCCACAAAGTAAGTTACGAATATGCAATCTGTGGAGCTGATGCGATTGATAAAGTAGGCGATCCGTTTCCGGAAGCAACCTATCAGGTTTGTAAAGATGCGGATGCTGTTTTATTCTCTGCCGTAGGCGATCCGAAATTTGATAACGACCCTACTGCTAAGGTACGTCCGGAACAAGGTTTGTTGGCGATGCGTAAGAAATTGGGACTTTTCGCTAATATCCGTCCGGTGCAGACATTCAAATGCCTGATTCACAAATCTCCGTTGCGTGCGGAACTGGTAGAGAACGCAGATTTTATCTGTATCCGTGAGTTGACCGGAGGTATGTATTTCGGTGAAAAATATCAGGATAATGACAAAGCGTATGATACCAACTATTATACTCGTCCGGAAATCGAACGTATCTTGAAAGTGGCTTTTGAATATGCGATGAAGCGTAGAAAACACCTGACGGTGGTAGATAAGGCAAACGTGTTGGCTTCTTCCCGTCTGTGGCGTCAGATTGCACAGGAAATGGCTCCGAACTATCCGGAAGTGACAACAGACTATATGTTTGTGGACAATGCTGCAATGAAAATGATTCAGGAACCTGCTTTCTTCGATGTGATGGTAACGGAAAACACCTTCGGTGATATTCTGACTGACGAAGGTTCTGTAATTAGTGGTTCTATGGGCTTGCTTCCTTCTGCTTCCACAGGCGAGAGCACTCCGGTGTTTGAACCTATTCACGGTTCATGGCCGCAGGCTAAAGGATTGAATATTGCTAATCCGTTGGCACAAATTCTTTCCGTAGCTATGTTGTTTGAGTATTTCGATTGCAAAGAAGAGGGTGCGCTGATTCGTAAAGCAGTAGACGCTTCTTTGGATGAGAATGTACGTACACCGGAAATCCAGGTGGCTGACGGTGCTAAATACGGAACGAAAGAAGTAGGACAGTGGATTGTTGATTATATCAAGAAAGCTTGACGAATCCGGATGAAAAGTAAAAGCCTGGCATCGGAAACGGTGTCAGGCTTTTACTTCCCAGTTTGAAATAGTGTCGTTGTGTTCTACCAGCTTTTAATAGTGGAATAGATAATGATTCCGAGTACGGTCAGTAATCCTACATAAATAGTGACTGACCATTGTTTGAGTTCTTTTCTCTTCATACGGGTAGAAGGTTCCAGATAGATGGTTGCTTTATGGGCAATGGTAGCGAACAGCCATCCGCCGAATCCGCCGATAATTCCTCCGACAAGCAAATCACCCGGATAATGTACCCCTAGATATACGCGTGTGTAACAATTGAAGAGGGCCCATACGATAATGAAAATGCTTAGCCAGCGTTTGCGGAACATGAAGACCACGTACATGGCAAGACCGAATGAATTGGCTGCATGACACGACGGGAAACCGTAGCTCCCGCCACGATAATTGTTGACGATATATACCATATCTACAATGGGACTTTCCGGATTGGAAGGGCGCAGGCGTGCCACGACCGGACGGATGATACTGCTGCACATCTGGTCGGCGAAGGTGATGATAAGTGCAATAGCGGCTACATAACACAGAGCGGCTTTCCAATGGAAGTTCTTTAGTAATATGTATAGGATGGTGGCGTACATCGGTACCCAAATTATTTTTCCTGTAAAGGAAGTCATGAAATAGTCCCAAAAGGGAGAGTGGATACCATTGAAATATAGGAAAACATTTGTATCTATCTCCGAAAGATATTGGATGATGTCAGTATGTACCATCTGGTTCTGTTTTTATATTTTTACTGTGATTATTCAATTGTTCTCCGGCTTTATCGTTTGGCTAGGTCATCGTAGAGCTTTTGGAGGAAAGCTTTTCCCTTCTCCAGATTGGCACCTTTCTCTGGACCTTCGTCAAGTTGTACGGTATTTGCATCCAGGTTATATACCAACTGGTTTTCGGGAGTAACCATGCCGAAGAAGTTCGGTCGGGTAAAATATCCGAAATGCGGAGATGACGGGTTCAGTATGTTTTTGCTGAATGTAAAGTCATCGTGTGGCACCCCCAGCTGTGCGAGCAAGGTGGCGGCAATGTCAATTTGTGAAGCATACGTATCTATTACACGAGGCTCTTTGATTGCTCCGCCAAGCAAGATTAACGGGATGGTCTGCCCGTCCAACGGATTCTCTATCGGATACGGATAAGCTCCCTGATGATCGGGAACAAGTACAAATAGGGTGTTTTTCCAAAGCTGCGTCTCCTTATATTGTTCTACGAAATCTCCCACGCAACTGTCCGCATAGGCAAAAGCATTGAGTATTTTATCGTCCAGTCTGTGGAACGGAACTTCAAAAGGTTCATGACTGCTTGAGGTTTGCACGAGTTTAAGAAAAGGTTCTTGCTGTTTTTCCTCCTTGATGTCTTTCATCAGACGTTGGAATAATACATGGTCCTGCGCTCCCCATTTTCCGGTACGTTCGGACAATGGAAAATCCTTATCGCATACAATTCTCTCAATGCCGGAGGATACCAGATAAGAACGCATATTCGTAAAGTCGGCGTCCCCTCCGTAATAATATTCCAGACTGTATCCCGCATTTCTCAAACTTCGTGGAATAGAAGGAAGTTTGTCCGTCTTTTCGGGATATTTCATAATGCTGGTGCTTGGCTGTCCGGGATAACCACTGATGATGGAAGCCAGCCCACGATCGGTACGGAAGCTGCTAGCGTAAAAATTGCTGAATAATATGCCTTCTTTGGCGAATTTATCCATATTGACAGCTACGTTCGGATGTCCGCCGAAAGTTTCCATCAGGTGTGTGGAGAAACTTTCGAGAATAATAAAGATAATATTCGGGCGTTGTGTATTTAATAATTGGGAAATACTGTCGGCAGTTACGGCAGGTTTGTCTACCATTTCCGCAAACAATTCGTCGGCCTTTTGAGGGTCCATGAACCGATATTGTTTCTCAAAATTATTCTGATGGGTAGCAGAATACATGAAACTGAATGCCGGATTGATGGCGGCATGATTCATTCGCTGATCCTGGCTGTAATAGACTTTACTCAGATTCATGGTCGATACGGTGAACCCGCCACGAATGGGGATGAAAAGTGCGGCGGTGAGCAATAATAGCGCGAATGAAACATTTTGTCGGCGATAGGGTATCTTTAAAGGTTTTCTTTCACGGATCAGTACGATATAAAAGATAGAATATAAAACAGCCGCATAGACCAACATTGCTAATATTCCCAATAAAACGAACCAGAAACTGACGCTTGCGATAGCATCTTTGGGTGAGGAGAAGAAATAGAAAATGGGGGTGGCGTCAAGACGGAATCCCCAGAAACCGTATAGCCCGAGATCGACAATAAAGATACATGCCATGACAAATGCTATCAATCCGAAATAGACTTGCCGGATGCGGCGGAGTATAGACGAATCCGTCCAGGCGGAAGCGATAAGTATCAGGCCGGGAATGGCGGTGAGGTAACCTGCGAGTGATAAATCCAAAGGTAAGCCGTGCCACATGACACTAAAATAATCACCGAAAGAAACATCGGCGTATAAATCATGGTAGTAGACCATGAAGACCGGCTTTTGAAGAACAAACAAGAGGACAAATAAAAAGTATGTCGTGAGAAATTGGATAATTCTCTTTTTCATAATGTGTAAATTTAAAATAATTGAACGGATACAAAGTTAGTATACTTTTCGTTATCTTTCTCATGATGTAATATAAAACATCTCTTTTTTTCCATATCTTTGTCGTGTGTGTGACAAAAATTAAGTAATGAAATGGCTAAGATTGCGAAGAAACTAATAGATTTAGTGGGGAATACTCCTCTGATGGAGCTTTCCGGTTATTGTGGTAAGTATGGTCTGGAACAAAATATTATTGCCAAACTGGAGGCCTTTAATCCGGCGGGAAGTGTGAAAGACAGGGTGGCTCTTTCGATGATTGAAGATGCGGAGGCACGTGGGGTATTGAAGCCCGGCGCAACGATAATCGAACCGACAAGCGGAAATACAGGTGTCGGACTGGCAATGGTCGCTACCATCAAAGGATATCACCTGATATTGACAATGCCTGAGACGATGAGTCTGGAACGGCGTAACCTGTTGAAAGCACTCGGTGCGGAAATCGTTCTGACAGACGGCTTGGGCGGAATGGCGGCTTCCATTGCAAAGGCTGAGGAATTGCGAGACAGTATTCCCGGTTCGGTGATTCTGCAACAATTTGAGAATCCAGCCAATGCGGCGGCGCATGAGCGTACGACAGGAGAAGAAATCTGGCGGGATACAGATGGTGAAGTAGACGTTTTTGTTGCCGGAGTCGGCACCGGAGGAACGGTTTGCGGTGTAGCCCGTGCTTTAAAGAAACATAATCCCGATATTTATATCGTAGCGGTAGAACCGGCTGCGTCTCCTGTATTGGAAGGTGGACAGGCGGCTCCACACCGTATTCAGGGAATCGGAGCCAATTTTATTCCTAAACTTTATGATGCTTCTATGATAGACGAAGTTATCGGTGTGCCTGATGATGAAGCGATTCGTGCAGGACGTGAGCTATCGGCAACGGAAGGCTTGTTGACCGGAATTTCTTCGGGAGCAGCTGTGTATGCAGCCCGTCAACTAGCACAGCGTCCGGAATTTAAAAACAAAAAGATAGTGGCGTTGTTACCTGATACGGGAGAGCGTTATTTGTCAACGGAATTGTTTGCATTTGACGCATATCCGTTGGACTGATTTTGATTTATAAATACTAAAAAGATCTGAACCATGGTAAGAACGATTATTGCTTTATTTTTCTGTTTCCCGGTTGCCTTGTATGCGCAAACTTATCAGCAATTGTCCGAAAGGGCTATTGACTGTATCGAAAAAGACAGTCTTCCACAAGCGGAAGAACTTTTGCTTCGTGCTTTGAAACTGGAACCGAAAAATGCGAAGAATGCGTTGCTTTTTTCCAATCTGGGATTGGTACAACGTCGTTTGGGAGAGTTTGATAAGGCACTCGAATCTTATTCTTTTGCCTTGAACTTTGCTCCATTGGCAGTTCCTATTTTGTTGGACCGTGCCGCCATCTATATGGAAATGGGAAAGACAGATCGCGCTTATACTGATTATTGCCAGGTGCTTGACGGGGATAAGCAAAATAAGGAAGCCTTATTGATGCGTGCGTATATTTATGTACTCCGCAGGGATTATCCGGCTGCCCGTATTGATTATAATCGTTTATTGGAACTTGACCCGCAGAGTTATAGCGGTCGGCTGGGATTGGCTACGCTGGAACAGAAAGAAGGAAAGTTCCGTGAAGCTCTTGCCATTCTGAATAAGATGATTGTGGAATATCCTGAGGATGCGACACTGTATATAGCCCGTGCCGATGTGGAGCGTGACATGAAACATGAAGATTTGGCGCTGGTTGATTTGGAGGAAGCGATCCGGTTGGATACCTCGTCGGCTGATGCTTATTTGTTGCGTGGAAATATCTATCTGGTACAGAAAAAAAAGGCATTGGCAAAATCGGACTTTGAGAAAGCCATTTCGCTGGGAGTACCTCCTGCCGATTTACACGAGCAGTTGAAACAATGTAGATAACCATTTCAATACTTATTCCCTGTCATCGTGTGATTGACGGTAACTGTGCTTTGACCGGTTATGCGGGTAGGCTGCCGACAAAAAAGGCTTTACTGGATTTGGAGTCGGATGTCAGGTGAACTGCCGGATTAGGTTGACGAAATCTTTACCATACTTTTTCTTCTTATATTCTCCGATACCGCTGATAGATCCGAAATCTTCAATGGTGGTAGGTCGTGAAATGCTGAGCAGATGTAATACTTTGTCCGACAATACAATATAGGCGGGCAGACCTTCCTGGTCAGCTAATTGTTTTCTTAATCCGCGCAGTGCTTCGAATAAATCTTCGCTTTCGCCGCCTGCCAGGCCGAAAGGAAGTTCTTTGGCTACCACTACTTTCTTCTTTTTCCCTTTTCGTGTAGCGGTCTCTTCGTGACGGATAACTGCCAATGTGGCTTTTGCTCTCCCAAAAAGAATGTCACTTCCGCTGGGCGTGATTTTCAGATGGTTGTTCTCGTTATAAGCTATTTCAAAATAGCCGAGTTGCAACATCTGGAGAAGGTAATCTTGCCAATCGCGAGGGGGAATATCACGTCCGACACCGAATGTCTTGAGTTCTTGGTACCCTTTCGCTGTCACCTCTGCCGAATAGCTTCCCCGCAGAATGTCGATCAGAAGCCCTGTCCCGATCTGTTGTTCCGCACGTGCAATGGCGCTTAGTGCTTTTTGTACAATGACTGTCCCATCAAAACGCTGGGGGGGATTCTTGCAGACATCACAATTTCCGCAGTCCTCTGTGGCTGTCTCTCCGAAATAGCTCAATAAGATGCGTCTCCGGCAGATGTCAGCTTCCGCATATTGTTGCATTCGTTGAAGTTTCTCGAGATTGATCTTTTGTTGGCTACTTTCCGATGCAAATTTGGTCAGTAGTATCAGGTCGCCTAATGAATAAAACAATACAGTATCGCTGGGCAGGCCATCCCGTCCGGCACGTCCGATTTCCTGATAAAAGCTTTCTATACTTTTGGGCAGATTATAGTGAATCACCCAGCGTACATTTGATTTGTCGATTCCCATACCGAAAGCGATGGTGGCACACACTACCTGAATGCGGTCGTTGATGAAATCATTTTGTGTCTCGTCACGTTGCTGTGCGGATAAACCGGCATGATAGACCCCACAACGGATACCTTGCTTTAGCAGCATTTGGGCTACAGTTTCTGTCTTGTTACGGCTCATGCAGTAGATAATTCCGCTTTCTTTTCCATGGCGTTGGATGAATTCTATGATGGCTTTATTTTTTTCTTTCGCCTGAAATCCCCGTTTGACTGTTAGGCTGATGTTGGGGCGGTCGAAAGAAGAAATAAACGTACGAGGTCGGATAAGATGTAGCTGACGGATGATATCTTCGCGGGTGATTTTATCCGCAGTGGCAGTTAAAGCGATGATGGGCACTTGTGGGAATTGTTGATGGAGGACTCCCATCTGTGTATACTCCGGACGAAAATCGTGTCCCCATTGAGAGATACAATGAGCTTCGTCTATGGCAAATAGAGAAATGTTCATATCCCGTAGCAGGTAGTCTTTTTCCGCCAACAACTTTTCAGGAGAAATATAAAGCAGTTTCAGCTTCCCCGCAACGCAGGAACGCCGTAAATTGGCATTTTCCGTTTCGTCATTACTGCTATTCAGAGCTCCGGCGGCAATGCCGTTTGCCTGTAACGCTTCCACCTGATCTTTCATGAGTGAGATAAGCGGAGAAACCACGATAGCAGTACCTTCGCTGAGCAAAGCGGGCAATTGATAACAGATGGATTTTCCTCCACCTGTGGGCATTAGAACCAGTGCATCCTGTTTATCTAGAATATGCCGGATGATTTCTTCTTGTAGCGGACGGAAACTGTCGTATCCGAAATATGTTTTTAGAGTATCTCTCATTGGACGTTAATTTAAACTTGCTGCAAAGGTACGTTTTTATTCGTCAATTATGATAATGAGTGATTTCTGTTTCCGATATGAAATATAAAAAGGTTAAAGTTTCTTATTATTCGAGCTTAATCCCTCTTTTTCAAGGCTTTTGATTGTTTATTCGGAAAAAAACGCACAAAATAATTGTGTGTTTAAAAAAAAAGTAAGACATTTGTAACATGTAACGTTGCAAGTATGCAACCTACTAACAAATGAACAAACCCTAACCAGTTAATTCAATGAGTGATTTAGAGAACAAAACATCGGAAGAAACTCCGAAAAAACGCCCTTACAATTTGAGGGAGAAGAAAGAAAAGAAGGCTGCATATAGGTCGTTAATCAGACCGGAATTGGCAGATGAGTTGTATGACAAGATCTTGAATATCATAGTCGTACAGAAAAAGTACAAGGATCCTGATTATTCAGCAAAAGACTTGGCGAAAGAATTGAAGACGAATACTCGTTACCTTTCTGCAGTAGTGAACTCGCGTTTCGGTATGAATTATTCTTGTTTGTTGAATGAATACAGAGTGAAAGATGCTTTGCATTTATTGACTGACAAACGTTATGCCGACAAGAATGTGGAAGAAATTAGTGCCATGGTTGGTTTCGCAAATCGTCAATCTTTTTATGCCGCATTTTACAAGAATATAGGTGAGACTCCTAACGGATACCGCAAGAAACATTTGGAAAGCAAAAAGTAATAGCGTGTTCCGGAATTAGCCAAAAGGAATTACCTCTAAATGAAAATGTTTGGAGATAATTCCTTTTCTCATTTTAATTGATCAACACTAGCATTATGAAGAAACATCTTATTTCAATGACTATTGCCGCCACGCTTTTGACATCGTGCGGAGGAAGTAAAACAACAACTGCTGATGCAGAAAAATTTGATTACACAGTGGAACAATTTGCTGATTTACAGATTTTGCGTTACAAGGTTCCCGGATTCGAGGAACTGACGCTGAAACAGAAAGAACTGATTTATTACCTGACACAGGCTGCTTTGGAAGGAAGGGATATTCTGTTCGACCAGAATGGAAAATATAATTTGAGAATCCGTCGGATGCTCGAAGCGGTATATACGAATTATCAGGGGGATAAGGCAACTTCTGACTTTAAGAACATGGAGATTTACTTGAAAAGAGTATGGTTCTCCAATGGTATTCACCATCATTATGGCTCGGAGAAATTTGTACCGAATTTCTCACAGGACTTTTTGAAACAAGCTGTGCTTGCCCTCGACGCCAAGCAGCTTCCGCTTGCAGAGGGGCAGACTGCCGAACAGCTTTGTGATGAGTTATTCCCCGTGATCTTTGATCCGGCTATTATGCCGAAACGGGTGAATCAGGCGGATGGTGAGGATCTTGTGCTGACTTCGGCTTGTAACTATTACGATGGGGTGACGCAACAGGAAGCGGAGGCTTTCTACGGAGCGATGAAGGATCCGAAAGATGAGACTCCCATTTCTTATGGCTTGAATAGCCGTCTGGTAAAAGAGAATGGAAAGTTGCAGGAGAAAGTATGGAAAGTCGGCGGGCTTTATACACAGGCTATTGAGAAGATTGTGTATTGGCTGAAGAAAGCGGAAGCGGTGGCTGAGAATGATGCACAGAAAGCTGTGATTGCCCAACTGATTCAGTTCTATGAGACCGGTAGCCTGAAAGATTTTGATGAATATGCTATTCTTTGGGTGAAAGACCTTGACTCGCGAATTGATTTTGTGAATGGATTTACAGAAAGTTATGGAGATCCGCTAGGCATGAAAGCGAGCTGGGAATCTTTGGTCAACTTCAAAGATCTGGAAGCTACTCGCCGTACGGAAATTATCAGCAGCAATGCTCAATGGTTCGAGGATCATTCTCCGGTGGACAGGTCTTTCAAGAAAGATGAAGTGAAGGGTGTGTCGGCTAAGGTGATTACCGCCGCTATCCTTGCCGGTGATCTCTATCCGTCAACTGCTATCGGTATCAATCTTCCGAATGCTAACTGGATTCGTGCGCATCACGGTTCTAAATCGGTGACTATCGGTAACATTACGGACGCTTACAATAAGGCGGCTCATGGAAACGGGTTTAATGAGGAATTCGTTTATAGCGATACGGAAAGACAGTTGATCGACGCTTATTCCGATCTGACGGACGAACTTCACACGGATTTGCATGAGTGTCTGGGACATGGTTCCGGGAAGTTGCTTCCGGGAGTAGATCCTGATGCGTTGAAGGCTTACGGCTCTACGATTGAGGAAGCCCGTGCCGACTTGTTCGGATTGTACTATGTGGCTGATTCGAAATTGGTGGAACTGAAACTTCTTTCCTCTCCGGAAGCTTATAAAGCTCAATATTACACGTATCTGATGAATGGTCTGATGACTCAGTTGGTACGTATCGAACCGGGAAACAATGTGGAGGAAGCTCACATGCGTAACCGTCAGTTAATAGCCCGTTGGGTCTATGAGAAAGGAGCTGCCGATAAAGTCGTGGAATTGGTGAAGAAGGATGGAAAGACGTATGTGGTCATCAACGATTATCCGAAGGTACGCGAACTTTTCGGTGAGTTATTGGCTGAGATCCAACGTATCAAGTCGACCGGTGATTTTGAAGGTGCCCGTTCATTGGTAGAGAATTATGCGGTGAAAGTAGATCCGACTCTGCATGCTGAGATACTGGAACGCTATAAGAAGTTGAATCTGGCTCCTTACAAAGGTTTTGTGAATCCTAAATATGAACTGGTGACGGATGAAAACGGTAACATTACGGATGTCACCGTATCATACGACGAAGGTTATGCAGAACAGATGTTGCGTTACAGCACCGAAAACTCTCCGTTGCCTTCGGTAAACAACTAATCTGAAATGGATATTAAAGAACAACTGAAAGATATCAAGACACAGCTCCGTCTCTCAATGAACGGGGCTGTGTCCCAAAGTATGCGTGAAAAGGGGTTGGTATACAAATTGAATTTTGGTGTCGAACTGCCCCGTATCAAAATGATCGCAGGGAATTACGAGAAGAATCACGACTTGGCGCAGGCCTTGTGGAAAGAGGATATCCGCGAATGTAAAATATTGGCCGGACTGTTGCAGCCGATTGATACTTTTTATCCTGAGATAGCCGATATTTGGGTAGAGGATATCCGGAATATAGAGATTGCGGAACTGACGTGTATGAATCTTTTTCAGAATCTGCCGTATGCCCCTGCCAAGTCTTTCCACTGGATAGCCGATGAACGGGAATATATACAGACTTGTGGGTTCCTGACTGCTGCCCGGCTTCTGATGAAAAAGGGAGATATGACTGAACGGGCTGCCGGTGAGTTGCTTGACCAGGCTATTTGCGCCGTTCACTCCGAAAGTTATCATGTACGCAATGCTGCTTTGCTGGTGATTCGTAAATATATGCAGCACAACGAAGAGAATGCTTTCCGGGTATGTCGGTTGGTAGAAGGAATGGCCGATTCCAATATGGAAGGAGAGCAAATGCTTTATAATATGGTAAAGGCGGAGATGGAATAATAAGCCTGTGTACTTTTAATTGGTATATTGGCATAGGAGCAAATTGATAATTTATTAAAATCCTTTTGCGTTCCGCAAAAAAGGCTTAACTTTGTTCGCGCTAATTTTGGCTGATGATGGAAACTCAAAACGTGAAAGATACAGTAAGGCAGATATTCACTGAATATCTCACTGCGAACGGGCATCGTAAGACTCCTGAACGCTACGCCATACTCGATACAATTTATTCTATCGACGGTCATTTCGATATCGACATGCTTTATTCACGAATGATGGATCAGGAGAATTTCCGGGTGAGTCGGGCTACTCTTTACAATACCATTATTCTTCTTATCAATGCACGGCTGGTCATTAAGCATCAGTTCGGTACTTCTTCCCAATACGAAAAATCATACAATCGTGAAACGCATCATCACCAGATATGTACGCAATGCGGTAAAGTGACTGAGTTTCAGAATGAGGAATTGCAGCATGCCATTGAAAATACGAAATTAAGCCGCTTCCAGCTTTCGCATTATTCCTTATATATATATGGGATATGCAGCAAGTGCGACAGAGCCAACAAACGGAAAAAAGTCAATAACAACAATAAAAAAGAAAGATGAAAGTAGATGTTCTATTAGGATTACAATGGGGCGACGAAGGTAAAGGAAAAGTAGTCGACGTTTTAACACCTAAGTACGATGTGGTTGCTCGTTTTCAGGGCGGCCCGAATGCCGGTCACACACTTGAGTTTGAAGGACAGAAGTATGTACTTCGCTCTATTCCTTCCGGTATTTTTCAGGGAAATAAGGTAAACATCATCGGCAATGGTGTGGTACTTGACCCGGCGCTGTTCAAGGCAGAGGCTGAGGCTCTTGAAGCATCCGGTCATCCGTTGAAAGAACGTTTGCATATTTCAAAGAAGGCTCACTTGATTCTTCCGACACATCGTATCCTTGACGCTGCCTATGAAGCTGCCAAAGGGGATGCCAAAGTAGGAACTACCGGTAAGGGTATTGGTCCTACATATACAGATAAAGTTAGTCGTAACGGTGTTCGTGTTGGAGATATCCTTCATAATTTCGAACAGAAATATGCCGCAGCGAAAGCCCGTCACGAACAGATTCTGAAAAGTCTGAATTATGAATATGACTTGACGGAGCTGGAAAAGACTTGGCTGGAAGGTATTGAATATCTGAAACAATTCCATTTCGTAGATAGTGAACATGAAATAAACAATTTGTTGAAGGATGGTAAGAGCGTACTTTGTGAAGGTGCCCAAGGTACTATGCTTGACATTGACTTCGGTTCATATCCGTTCGTAACTTCTTCTAATACGGTTTGTGCAGGTGCTTGTACAGGCTTGGGCGTAGCTCCTAACCGTATCGGGGAGGTATATGGTATCTTCAAAGCATATTGTACACGTGTAGGTGCAGGTCCGTTCCCTTCGGAGTTGTTTGATGAGACAGGCGACAAGATTGGCGCATTGGGACATGAGTTTGGTGCTGTGACCGGCCGTAAGCGTCGTTGCGGATGGATTGACTTGGTAGCATTGAAATATTCTGTAATGGTAAACGGAGTTACTAAGTTGATTATGATGAAGAGCGATGTGCTCGATACTTTCGATACCATCAAGGCTTGTGTAGCTTACAAGGTAAATGGTGAGGAAATCGACTATTTCCCGTACGATATCACAGAAGGCGTGGAACCTGTATATGCAGAACTTCCCGGTTGGAAGACAGATATGACTAAGATGCAGAGCGAAGATGAATTCCCGGAAGAATTCAATGCTTATCTGACTTTCCTGGAGGAGCAGTTGGGGGTACAAATCAAGATTGTATCTGTAGGACCGGACAGAGCACAAACTATCGAACGCTATACTGAAGAATAATAATTGACTAATTTTTAGCTAATTCTTCATAAAAGCAAGGGGAAACTATTCTGACATTGATAGTTTCCCCTTATTTTTGGCAAACAATTTGTATATGGAGATATAGAGTAATAATTAAAATGAAATGAATATGTCTTATTGGGTATTATTTATAGGAATAGCCGTAGTAAGTTGGCTGGTACAAATGAATTTGCAGAGCAAATTCAAAAAGTATTCTAAGATTCCTACAGGAAATGGAATGACAGGACGCGACGTAGCTATCAAGATGTTGCATGACAATGGAATTTATGATGTACAGGTGACGCATACGCCGGGTCAGTTGACCGATCACTATAATCCGACTAACAAAACGGTGAATCTGAGTGAAGGAGTGTACGAAAGTAATAGTATAATGGCGGCTGCCGTAGCGGCTCATGAATGTGGTCATGCCGTGCAGCATGCGCGTATGTATGCTCCTTTGAAGATGCGTAGTGCGTTGGTTCCGGTAGTTAACTTTGCCTCTTCCATTATGACATGGGTATTGCTGGGTGGTATCTTGTTGGTGAACACATTTCCGCAGTTATTGCTGGCAGGTATTATTTTGTTTGCTATGACTACATTGTTCAGTTTTATCACGTTGCCAGTGGAAATCAATGCAAGTAAACGTGCATTGGTATGGTTGAGTTCATCCGGCATTACTAACTCGTACAATCATGCACAAGCTGAAGATGCTCTTCGTTCTGCTGCTTATACCTATGTAGTTGCTGCATTGAGTTCATTGGCTACGTTGGTTTACTATATCATGATTTTCATGGGTAGAAGAGACTAAGTCTTTCCGAAGACTATAGAGGATTTTTTCGTATATATGTAAGCATTGCTCGGAAATTTGCAGTAAATTTGCGCAATTAAAATTATAAACAGCAATATCATGGCAGCAAAACCAAGTATTCCTAAAGGAACTCGTGACTTCTCGCCGGTAGAAATGGCGAAGCGTAATTATATATTCAATACAATTCGTGACGTATACCATCTGTATGGTTTTCAGCAGATAGAAACTCCTGCGATGGAGATGCTTTCTACGTTGATGGGAAAGTACGGTGACGAAGGTGATAAACTCCTTTTTAAGATTCAGAATTCGGGTGATTACTTCTCAGGAATCACAGACGAAGAATTATTGGGCCGTAATGCCGCTAAGCTGGCAAGTAAGTTCTGTGAGAAAGGATTGCGTTATGACTTGACAGTACCTTTTGCACGTTATGTAGTGATGCACCGTGACGAAATCACTTTCCCTTTCAAGCGTTATCAGATACAGCCGGTATGGCGTGCCGACCGTCCGCAGAAAGGACGTTATCGCGAGTTTTATCAGTGTGATGCAGACGTGGTGGGAAGTGATTCCTTGCTGAACGAAGTCGAATTGATGCAGATTGTCGATACTGTATTCAGCCGTTTCAACATCCGTGTGTGCATTAAAATCAATAACCGCAAGATTCTTTCCGGTATTGCCGAGATTATCGGTGAATCGGATAAGATTGTCGATATCACTGTTGCCATAGATAAGTTGGATAAAATCGGTTTGGACAATGTAAATGCCGAACTGAAAGAGAAAGGTATCAGTGATGAGGCTATTGCCAAGCTACAACCGATCATTCTCCTTAGCGGAACGAATGCGGAAAAGTTGGCGACGCTGAAAAATGTGTTGGCAGCCAGCGAAGTAGGATTGAAAGGGGTAGAAGAGAGCGAATTTATTCTGAATACTTTAGAGACAATGGGATTGAAGAATGAAATCGAACTTGACCTGACATTAGCTCGCGGACTGAATTATTATACCGGTGCTATTTTTGAAGTAAAAGCATTGGATGTGCAGATCGGCAGTATCACAGGTGGTGGTCGCTATGACAACTTGACCGGTGTATTCGGCATGGCAGGAGTATCAGGTGTCGGTATTTCCTTTGGTGCAGACCGTATCTTTGATGTGCTGAACCAACTCGACCTTTATCCTAAAGAAGCTGTGAATGGAACCGAACTTCTGTTTATTAACTTTGGTGAGAAGGAAGCCGCGTTCTCTATGGGCATTTTATCGAAAGTACGTGCTGCAGGTATCCGTGCGGAGATTTTCCCCGATACGGCTAAGATGAAGAAGCAGATGAGCTATGCCAATGCAAAGAATATTCCGTTTGTAGCTATTGTCGGTGAGAATGAAATGAACGAAGGCAAAGCAATGCTGAAGAATATGGAGACAGGAGAACAGAATCTTGTTTCGGCGGAAGAATTGATTGCCGCTATAAGATAAGAGATAGTAGGAATATAAAATAAATAAGGTGTCGTTGACTTCACAATCAGCGGCACCTTATTTTTTCTTTTCGTGTGTACTGTTTAATATTCTATTTGGTCAAGTATTCCGTTGAGGTAGGCGATAGCCACTCCATAATTTGTCATGGGGATGTGCTGCTCCCGTGCACGTTCGATGCGGCTTAGCACATATTTGCGGTTGAACATACATGCTCCGCAATGGATAATCAAGTCGTAAGGCATGAGATCCTGAGGGAAATCCGTTCCGCCTACAATGTCGATCTGTAACTTTTCGCCAATTCGTTTGCGTAATAGGCGGGGAAGTTTCACTCTTCCTATATCTTCGGTAAGGGGAGCATGGGTGCAAGCCTCCGCAATCAATACGCGTGAATCCTCCGTCAGGCTTTCAATGACGGTGGCGCTTTCTACATAGTAATGAATGTCTCCCTTATAACCGGCAAAAAGTACCGAAAAAGAGGTCAGTTTGCTTTCTTTCGGTTTCTGTTCATAAACAGCTTTGAAAACTTGCGAGTCGGTGATGATTAGTTTCGGAGGACGGGCGAGAGCTTGTAATGTCTCTGTCAACTTGTCGGTAGTGCAACTCACAACAAGGCATTTCTTGTCTAGCAATTCACGGATTGTCTGCACTTGCGGCAGGATAAGTCTGCCTTTGGGAGCTTGGATATCCTGCGGCATGACGAGAAGAACAAGATCATTCTCTGCGGTAAGCTCTCCGGTAATGCTTTGCTGACCGAAATCCGAAGGCAGTTTTTCAAGAATTGCCTGCCGGATTTGCTCGATTCCTATCTCTTCTTTTGCACTGACGAGCAATGGACGTATTTTACATTCTTTCTCAATGTATGTAGCTAAGCTATCACTGTTCTCTCTTATATCTATTTTATTCAATACCGGAATGACAGGGATATTCTTCTCTTTCAATAGTGCTAGCATCTCTTTTTCATGAGAAAAGGTAGTATCCCCACATAGCAGCAATGCAATATCCGTTTTCTCAATAGCTTTTAAAGTCCGGCTGACACGCAGCTCTCCCAGCTCTCCCTCATCATCGAACCCCGGAGTATCTATAAACAAACACGGACCAATACCTTGCATTTCCATAGCTTTGGATACAAGATCGGTAGTCGTTCCCGGAGTATCTGAAACGAGGACGGTATCCTGTCCCGTCAATGCATTGACAAGAGAAGATTTACCACTGTTCCGTCTGCCGAAAAGGGCTATATGAAGTCTGTTGGCATTTGGAGTATCTGTCAGGCTCATAAGCGAAAATCTCTTTTACCGTTGGAAATTTCTTTTAAGTTACGGATAGCTATTTCTCTGATTTTGGGATTGGGAATTCGTTCCGTTTCTTTGGAAATCAGCTCCAATCCTTTCCGACGGGTATCTTCGGAGGCATAGTCTTCCAGATACTCTTTCAAGGTCATCAGAGCGTTCGGCCCGCAGCAATTTGCTATCTGACCGGATTTGACTAATGACATGAAGCGGTCTCCCGTTCGTCCTTCCCGGTAGCAGGCAGTGCAAAAACTAGGAATATAGCCTAGTTCGAGTAGCCAGTTGACCACTTCGTCCAATGTCCGTGTATCGCTGACATCAAATTGAGCGGAGTTGTTTTCGGGTAATTCTGTTTCGGCATAACCGCCTACACTGGTACGTGAGCCGCCACTGATTTGCGAGATACCCAGTTCGAGAACTTTTTTACGGGATTCCTGTGATTCACGGGTGGAAATAATCATTCCCGTATAAGGAACGGCAATCCGAATCACAGCCACAATCTTGCTGAATATTTCATCTGAGATGGCATTGGGAAAGTCTCCGGCGTCAATATCATCTGCCGAACAGATTCGGGGGACGCTGATGGTATGTGGTCCTACACCGAACTTAGCTTCCAGATGTTCGGTATGCATTAACAATCCTACAAAATCATACCGATAAGTATTCAGACCGAAAAGAACTCCAATCCCCACATCATCAATACCTCCTTCCATTGCACGGTCCATTGCTTCCGTATGGTAAGCATAGTTACTTTTCGGTCCGGTAGGGTGGAGGGTTTCGTAGTTTTCCTTGTGATAAGTTTCCTGAAATAGAATGTAGGTACCGATACCCGCTTCTTTCAGTTTACGGTAATTTTCTACCGTAGTAGCAGCGATGTTGACATTCACCCGGCGGATGGCACCGTTCTTATGCTGAATGCTATAAATTGTCTTTATGGACTCCAGGATATATTCTATCGGATTCAGTGATGGATGTTCTCCGGCTTCAAGAGCAAGACGCTTGTGTCCCATGTCCTGTAAGGCGATCACTTCCCGGCGAATCTCTTCCTGTGTCAGTTTCTTGCGGGCAATTGTCTTGTTCTTGGCGTGATACGGGCAATATGTACAACCGTTTACGCAATAGTTCGACAGATAGAGCGGTGCGAACATCACGATGCGGTTACCATAGAATTTTTGCTTGATTTCTTTAGCAAGATGAAATATGCGTTCTATAAGGTCGGGCTGGTTGCATTCCAGCAACAGGGCTGCTTCGCGATGGCTCAATCCTTTACAATGGGAGGCCTTTTCAATCAGCTGCTCGATAAGTGCACGGTTGTCTTTATTGTTTTTAGCGTATTCCAGCGTATCCAGAATTTCTTCGTGGTGGATAAACTCTTCTGCTTTTGATGAATCTTTTTGGTATATCATATATTTTCTCTTTTTTCATTTTCACCACAGATTACACGGATTTTCACAGATTTATTCCGGTTCATTCTTAATCTGTGAAAATCCGTGTAATCTGTGGTGTACTGTATAAAGTCCCCTCTTTCGGTGGAAATCTCGTAGCCGATGGCATTCAGCTGTTTTTGTAGGGCAATCAAGCCTTCGGCAGATTCCGCTCCGAGTGAAGCTTTGTCATTATATAACTCATATTTCTTCCGTTCCTCGCGCGGAGAGAGGTTAGGCATTACTACATTGGCGCCTGCCAATATTCCCCGTTCTCTTCCGTCGGAGGCAAGAGTCGCTAAAGCCGTTGTTGCCGGAATCAATGCAGATGGATGCATCAGGCGGAAGATGGATAATAGGAGAACTGTCTGTGCCACTGTTCCACTTGGGCATTGGGCAAAAGGGGTATCATGATGCGGCAGGAAAGGACCTATGCCGATCATTTCCGGACGGAGCCGTTCTATAAATAAGATATCTTCGACAATATCTTCCACTGTCTGTCCGGGACTGCCGACCATAATTCCGGTTCCTGTCTGGTAACCGATGTCTTTTAAATCTTGCAGACATTGCAAACGCCGCTTGCCGGACATCTCCGCCGGATGCAGCTGTTGGTAGTGTGCCTCGTTGTAAGTTTCGTGGCGTAGCAGATAACGGTTGGCGCCTGCTTTGAAAAAACGTTCATACGTATTGCGGGACTTCTCTCCGAGTGATAATGTAATGGCACAGTCCGGGTATTCTTGCCGGATGTTTGTGACTATCCTCTCTATCTTATCATCCGTCAGGACGGGATCTTCTCCACCTTGCAGGACGAAAGTACGGAAACCTGACTCATATCCCTGTTTGCAACAGTCCAATATGCTTTCCTGCGTCAGACGATAACGCTCGATGTTTGGATTACCTTTACGAATGCCGCAGTAATAGCAGTTGTTCCGGCAGCAATTACTGATTTCAATCAGTCCACGGATATAAATCTTGTTTCCAAAATGAAGGAGACTGACTTCCTGCGCCTGTTTGTTGATGTGACGCAGCAGCTCTGCGTCACATTCAGTCAACAGTTGCCGGAACTCTTCCGGTCGGAGTGTTCTTTCCCGCCGTAGCCTATCGATCCATTGTTTCATAGCTCTCTTTGCGTTTGAGAAGCTCTTGTACCAGTTGGCGACGTCCTGAAACAATATCGTTATGCGTACTTGGACCGGTGATACATCCGCCTTCGCAAGCCATCACTTCGATGAATTGTCCGGCAGCTTTTCCCGTCTTGGCGCAAGCGCGTAACAGAGCGATATTCTTCTTATTGATGTCCGATACTTGTATCGCGTTGATTTTCTCCGCTTCTTCTTTCAAGTAAGCCTTGACAGCCCCCATCACGCCGCCTGCTTGGGCAAACCCGTGTGCTTCGCGGACGGAAGTGTGCAAAATGGAAAATTCCTGCATTTGTTCCAGTTGGATATCGAATCCATCAAGAATAGAACCTATTTCCTCAAATGTCAGAATGTAGTCTACCGCTTCGTCTCGTCGGACTTCTTTACGCTTGGCTATACAGGGGCCGACGAATACGATTTTTGCGTCCGGGTGTTTTTCTTTGGCGATCCGTGCGGCATAATACATGGGTGAACCGGTGGAAGATACGTATGGCTTCATTCCCGGAATATGTTTTTCGACTAACTCTATGTAGGAAGGACAACAAGAAGTGGTCATGAATTTCTGTCCCTCTTCCAACTTCTCCAATAACTCGTGAGCTTCGTTGCTGGTAGTCTGCATGGCACCTTCAGCAACCTCAATGACATCAGCGAATCCTATTTCCTTAAATGCTCCATATACCTTTTCTATGGTTGTGTTGAACTGCCCGAGAATGGACGGTGCAACGATGGCAACCAGCTTTTCTCCTTTACGGATATGCTGCAAGACATCGAATGTCTGTGAAATCTCAAAGATTGCACCAAATGGACAAGCGTTCAGGCACTTACCACAATAGATACATTTACTTTCATCGATATGCTCTATGCCATGTTCGTCTTTGCTGATCGCTTTTACCGGACAAGACTCCTCACATGGCACGGGGATATACACAATGGCATGATAAGGACAACTCTTATGGCAAATACCGCAACTGACGCAAGTGTCATGGTCAATCATCGCCTGACCGTTCTTTTTGAAGCGTATAGCGTCTTTGGGGCAGTTCATATAGCAACTGCGGGCTACGCATCCGCGACAAAGATTGGTAATCTCATAGTTGATTTGGACACAGGAAGAACATGCTTCGTCAATCACACACATGATATTTTCCTTATTCGGCTCGGGGCGGCTCAATGCCATACGCGCATAATCAGAGAGGGGAGCGACTTCATCATGTTCATCCGTCATATCCAATCCCATCAAAGGAAAAGTCTTATATCTCCATACCGCCCGTTCTTTATGTATGCAGCAACGTCCCATCGGCTTCGATCTTCGGGGACTCAGTTCTACGGGGAGCCGGTCTATCTTTTCTATTAACTGGTCGTTTTTCCAGAGTCTTACAAGGTCTGCCAGCAATTTGTGCCGGACAATCATAATATTATTCGTAAATGCCATATTGTAATAAAAATAAAGAGATTATTAGTTAGCCGGTGCAAAGATACGAACACTATTTCAATATTTAAGTTTTTTGCAATAAAAGAAAATAAACAGGCGAAGTGAGGTGGTTCGCTGGAAATTCCTATATTTGTCGGAAGAAAAATGAAACTTCATGGAAGAAAAGAATAAAGCATGGCAAACTGTGAGTAGTAAGTACCTGTTTCGTCGCCCTTGGCTAACTGTACGTTGCGAAGATATGTTGCTCCCAAATGGGAATCATATCCCCGAATATTATATCTTAGAATATCCCGATTGGGTGAATACGATTGCCATCACCAAAGAAGGTAAATTTGTTTTTGTTCGTCAGTACCGTCCTGGAATCGGACGGACTTGTTATGAACTTTGCGCCGGTGTGTGCGAGAAGGAAGATGTTTCGCCACTGGTATCCGCCCAGCGCGAATTGTGGGAAGAAACAGGGTATGGCAATGGGAACTGGCAGGAATATATGGTAGTTTCGGCTAATCCGAGTACTCACACCAACTTGACTCATTGCTTTCTCGCCACAGATGTGGAACTGATAGATCATCAACATTTGGAAGCTACGGAAGATATTTCTGTGCATTTGTTCACATTGGAAGAGGTGAGGACGTTGCTTGAGAATAACGAAATTATGCAGTCTCTGAATGCCGCTCCGCTTTGGAAATACATGGCAAGTCTATAATTTAAAATCATTATATTATGAAAACAACATTATTAAGCGTCCTTTGTCTGTTCATTTCGGGATGGGGGAGTATGCAGACCGCATTAGCGCAGGATTTACAGGAAATGGAGAAAAGTTTGTCGGCCATCAATGAAGAACTGAATCAGAAAACAAAAGAATATAGTTGGCAACTTGTGAGTGCTTACGCAGACTATTGTGAAGCGAATAATAAGTATATCAGTTGGAATGATGTGCCTTACCTGCAAGAGATTGTTGAATATAACCGTCCTGCTTCATTGGAAAATTACCGGCTTGAGCATAAAGTCTGTAAAGATGCGCTGGATAAGTTCTTAAATACATATAAGGAATATAGGGAGCTTAAAAAGAGACAATCGGAGGCTGTATCTAAGGAAGAGAAAGATGCGGTGTCGGCAGCTTTTTCTGCTTTTTGGAAGAAGTTGAGAAGTGAAGACAATGCTTACAAAGAATTATATTATGCGGAACGGAAGACCGTTTGTAAATATAGATCGGAAGCTTTGCGATATATGATTGAACAATATAAAAAGGATAATAAGGCAGTGCCCACTTCTATGATAAAATACTCAGACCGTTCTTATCTGTTACAGAAAGGTTCAGCTTTGGAACTGTTGGATAAAGAAGTGAACGCATTGGAAAGTGTTCAAAGGGAACTTGTACGGAAAATTACGAGAGCAAAGTATGGCTTGACTGAAGATAAAGAAGAGTAAGAAAAGACTTTCCATCTGTCTGATTTACCGGAATTAAGGTATGATGTCCGTGTGTCGTACAAATGTGATATGCCCTTCACCTTTTCGCTATAACGCCTTATTCATGGACGTTAGCAGGTGAAGGGCATATATTTCACCCGCTTTCCTCTTCTTAAGCTATCTATGTATACCGATAATTGGTCTGATGGCGACCGGATATTGTAGATGAACTTCTTTTCTATAGGATCTAAACTTCCTTTCTATAAGAACTAATTTCTTTTTGGTTATAGATAAACTATAAACGAAGGCTTTGATTATAAAAACGAAGCCTTTGTTTTTATAAACGCAAGCTTTGTTTTTATAAACGCAACTTGCGTTTATAGATTGTGTCTAGTGCAAAAGAATTTTATATTCGGAAGAAGAGAGGTTTATCTATAATAGAAAAGAAGTTTAGTGCCTATAGAAAGTAAGCTTGTTATTAATGAACCGGAGGTGTAAATGCGGGTGAAGATGTCGCTCTTCACCCGTTAACACTGATGAATGAGGAATTACAGTGAAAAGGTGAAGACTATTAATATATCAAACTCATGTTATAATAAGGCATAATATGATTCCTGTGCGAAAACTTTCGCACGGGATTCATTTGTTTTTGCCATAACGAGGTAGGCAGACAGCCATTTTGTCAGTTCAATTTCTGACAAAGAATCACTAAACTGCTTTGGCACACTTTTCGCAATGTTTTTAGCGTTCCGCCTGAAAATGACGGGTAACATCTAAACATTAAATGTATAACTAAAATATAACAAGTAACTATGAACATTAAACCATTAGCAGACAGAGTGCTTATCCTCCCTGCACCTGCAGAAGAAAAAACAATTGGTGGTATCATTATCCCTGATACAGCAAAAGAAAAACCTTTGAAGGGTGAAGTTGTGGCAGTAGGTCACGGTACGAAAGACGAAGAGATGGTATTGAAAGTAGGCGATACAGTTCTTTATGGTAAATATGCCGGAACAGAACTTGATGTTGAAGGTACTAAATATCTTATCATGCGTCAGAGCGATGTTCTCGCTGTTTTGGGTTAATTAATAATAGTAAATAGTAAATCTTTAAATAGTAAATAAAGAGATGGCAAAAGAAATATTATTCAATATCGATGCCCGTGACCAATTGAAAAAAGGTGTCGATTCTTTGGCAAATGCAGTAAAAGTAACTCTGGGCCCGAAAGGACGTAACGTTATCATTGAGAAGAAATTCGGTGCTCCGCACATCACAAAAGACGGTGTGACAGTAGCAAAAGAAATCGAATTGGCAGATGCTTACCAGAATACTGGTGCACAGTTGGTAAAAGAGGTCGCTTCTAAGACAGGTGACGATGCAGGTGACGGTACAACTACTGCAACTGTTCTTGCTCAGGCTATCGTAGCTGAAGGTTTGAAGAACGTAACAGCAGGTGCCAGCCCGATGGATATCAAACGCGGTATCGACAAGGCTGTTGCCAAAGTAGTGGAATCAATCAAGAACCAAGCTGAAACAGTAGGTGACAACTACGATAAGATCGAGCAAGTGGCTACTGTATCTGCAAACAATGATCCGGTGATCGGTAAATTGATTGCTGACGCTATGCGTAAAGTTTCTAAAGACGGTGTTATCACTATCGAAGAAGCTAAGGGTACTGATACTACCATCGGCGTAGTGGAAGGTATGCAGTTCGACCGTGGTTATTTGTCGGCTTATTTCGTAACAAATACGGAAAAGATGGAATGTGAGATGGAGAAACCTTACATCCTGATCTACGACAAGAAGATTTCTAACCTGAAAGATTTCTTGCCTATCCTTGAACCAGCTGTACAGACAGGTCGTCCTTTGTTGGTAATTGCAGAAGATGTAGATAGCGAAGCATTGACTACATTGGTAGTAAACCGTCTGCGTTCTCAATTGAAGATTTGTGCAGTGAAGGCTCCGGGCTTCGGTGATCGTCGTAAAGAAATGCTTGAAGATATTGCTATCCTGACAGGTGGTGTTGTTATCAGTGAAGAAAAAGGTTTGAAACTGGAACAGGCTACCATCGAAATGTTGGGTACTGCCGACAAGGTTACTGTTTCTAAAGACAATACAACAATCGTAAACGGTGCAGGTGACAAAGCCAATATCAAAGAACGTTGCGAACAGATCAAAGCTCAGATTGCTTCAACTAAGTCTGATTATGACCGCGAGAAATTGCAGGAACGTCTGGCTAAATTGTCAGGTGGTGTAGCTGTTCTCTATGTAGGTGCTGCTTCTGAAGTGGAAATGAAAGAAAAGAAAGACCGTGTAGATGACGCATTGCGTGCAACCCGTGCTGCTATCGAAGAAGGTATTATTCCGGGTGGTGGCGTAGCTTACATCCGTGCCATCGAATCTTTGGAAGGTCTGACGGGTGACAATGCTGATGAGACAACCGGTATCGGTATCATCAAACGCGCCATCGAGGAACCGCTTCGTGAGATTGTAGCTAATGCCGGTAAAGAAGGTGCTGTAGTTGTTCAGAAAGTACGTGAAGGAAAGGGTGACTTCGGTTACAATGCCCGTACGGATGTTTACGAAAACTTGCACGCTGCCGGTGTGGTAGATCCTGCTAAGGTTGCTCGTGTAGCTTTGGAAAATGCAGCTTCTATCGCTGGTATGTTCCTGACTACTGAATGTGTAATCGTAGAAAAGAAGGAAGATAAACCAGAAATGCCGATGGGTGCTCCCGGAATGGGAGGCATGGGCGGAATGATGTAATTCCGGCTTTCGTAGAATGAATATAGGAGGAGGTTGTGTCAGCGTTTTGACACAACCTCACTCGATTATTATTTATTTATCAGATTGAATACGATGAAAGTCCTTATCATACAGTCCTACAAGTAAACTTTGTCCTTTATCATCTACTTTCAGTCCGCCATACATGGCTTTTTGATAAAGAGTATCCTGTCCTTCTTCGAAGAAGAAAGATTCGGCACCGAGGAAGAGCCTGTGATGTACTATTTTATATTTGATGACCAGTTCATCACTGTTTACAGGTTCTAAAGCATTTTGCAGTCGCACTATTTCTCCTACCTGATTACTGTCAGTTCGAAGTACGGCATAACCGCGTGTGGCAGTTTGTTCGTCTACCGGAGCTGATGAGGCTTCCTGGTAGTTAAGTCTCATATAGTCTCCTTGCATAAGAGAGCGGGGATCGACAGGAACTAACTGTAACAAAACCAACCGTCCGTCTTTCAAGATTTGCTCTTTCTTATAAACCGACCAGTTGAAATACCCTAGTAACAGTATCAGGTTTACGATAATTAATATTCGGCTATATTTTTTCATGTCTTGTTCTTTTTTGAGTGAAGAAATACCAGGCTGCAATACATGCAATTCCGATGAAGAAAAGCGTAATGGATTTGGTGAGCAGGCTCAAATTCAAATCATAATAGTATTTGGAAACGGCATAGATAAAGAGAAGGAGTGCAGCGGTACACTCTGCTCTATAACCATAATGAAAACATATTAAAATCAGTAGCAAACTACCGGATAAATAAGGAGCAAATACGGTAGGCAGACAAATGATAATACAAAGAATATAGATACTAACCTGATTCACTGGATTATTCCCTTTCATGACCTGTATGATTTGTTGAATCATGATGAGAAGTCCTATCCATATATAAACGGACAATATGCCCGATACGAGCCAGCTATTTGTTTCCGATACCAGGTAACTGACTGATAATCCTCCCAGTGATACGATACTAGATACAAATAAACCGGCATGAAATGGTCTGTATTTGGAAAAATAATTTTCCGTCTTTGTACCTTCAAACAGCTTTTCGAAAGCATTGATAAATAGAAATGCTCCGAGGATAGGGATTACTGCTATTTGCAGGGGATAAAATGAAGAAAAGACATAGGCAACTTCTCCAAATAAAGATATATTAAACAGAATGACTGAAAGAAAGGGGAGAATGAATCCTCTCGATAAAAAGAAAGTGAGTATACTGATTATTATAAGTATAAAGAAGAGGGTATGAATATTAGCACTCATGCCAAAGCCTGCCAATACGCATCCTGCTATATATAAAGTGATGTTCATCGCATCCAGAAAAGGCCGGATAACGATGCGGCTGATTATTAACGTAGTAATGATTAACAAAGTTCCTATAATCAGACTGGAAATCTCTGATTGAATGATTCTGGCAAGTGCCAGAAATCCCAGAAAGAAAATAGCCGTCAGGATTCCCCCGATAATAGATACGACTTGAATAGTGAGGTTATGCTTCTGCGCCATACCATTGCTTTTTTAGATGAAGAATGATGTAAATGAGTAAAGTTGTTCCGCTGATGACAATGATTCCTCCATAGAAAAATATCTGAACATGCCTAAGATCACTTTTAGATATGAATGTAGTCAATAAAATCATTAATGTGGCAAAAGGAATGATAGCCAGATAGAACAGACTCTTTTTTCTCCATCCGTACCAAAGTCCCGCTGCGAATAGAAGGACGGTAGTTATGAGAGGAACAGATAATATGGTATAATCATCACAGATGGCCGCCATTAACAGAAAGCTGGTGTGTAGAATGGTAGCCAACGAAAGAAGACTGACAAACCAACGATTGTTTCTGTTCAAATGACCTTTCGCACTCATCCATTCCGTAATAATAGTTGCCACGGCACATATCCAGGTTACTGCATTGCCCAATAGAGTTATTTCCCAAGAGCCATAGCCGGCAATTTGTATATTATACAGCCATATCGTAGTACAAAGTAATCCGATGAACGTCAGCCATAACGGAGCGAAGCGGATAGCAATCGCCCAAAGAATGGTGAAAAGAGTCCATCCCAGAAAGAGATCGTAAGCATCGGCCCCTGTTTGGTAAATTTGTCCGAAGACAGCGAAAAGCGTACCTATCAGAAATGTAGCTCCGGTGAGGAGAATTTGTTTGACGAGCTTACTCCAACGGGTAAATGTAGCGAGCAGGGCAGAGGCTACTAATAAAACTTCTACCATTCCTAATTTTGCAAATTTAGGTAGTTCCTCCCAGTTATAGGCAAAAAAGAAGACGATGCCTGCCACTGTAAAGCCAACACCCACTGCCAATAAAAAAATAGAAAGGAATTGATTCCACTCTTTTTTATTTGCATGTAGAGCTTGTCGGGATAAAGGCGAAAAGTCGGGCTTTTCCATGTGTTTTTACTTTTTGATAATTGCAAACATAAGAAAATAAAATGATTTCCACTTCAAGATAGACTATAAAAAGGTATGACTTACCTTATTGCGATTAGCAATAATAGTAAGTCATACTTTGGGAGAGGTATTGAAGAACTTAAAAAGAGAATAACTTAAAATACCTCCCGTATATGCTTAAAGTTAGAATTGATGGTATCAATTACTTCTTGTGAGCGTCTTCGGATTCAGCATATGCAATAAACTTTGGATGCTAAGTTTAACATCACCGCAAAGTCCGATATCAACCTTTGCACAACGTCCCAGACGTTCGGGCTTTATGTCAATCTGTACTATCTTTATGTCATCCGGCAAGAAAGCGGAATATGGAAAGTCGGTGCCGAGTATGAGAAGCACTTCGGCTTCATGCATGCTGTAATAGCCCGACGGCATTCCCAGCAATCCGGTCATACCCACTTCATACGGATTTTCATATTGTATCTCCATCTTTCTTTTGAAAGTATATACAACCGGAGCGTTCAGCTTCTCGGAAAGCGCGATTACTTCCTCGTGAGCTCCCCGGCAACCGATGCCACAGAAAAGAGTGATACGTGTATGTTTGTTTAACAAGTCGGCCAATTGAGCCAAATCTTCTTCCGACGGGCAAACTTCCGGTGGGGCAGGATAGTTCCGGACCGACGAGTCGATAGCAACGGCAGAAGCCTTTGCCAAGTCTCCCGGTAGCCCGATGACGGACACCCCTTTACGGGTGACAGCTGTTTGTATGGCCGATTGGAGCATACGTGGAAATTGTGCGGGAGTAGTGGCTACTTCATTATAATAACTGCAATCGTTAAAAAGTTTGATGGTATTCGTCTCCTGAAAATATTCCGTGCCGAACTCTCCGGTAGGAATTGTAGAGGCAATGGCGATTACCGGTGCGCCGGATCGGTGTGCGTCATACAAGCCGTTAATCAGATGAATATGTCCCGGTCCGCTACTTCCCGCGCAGCATCCCGGGCGACCGGTCAGTTGTGCTTCTGCCGCAGCGGCATACGCCCCTGTTTCTTCGTGGCGCATATGTATTCATTTTATTTAATCGTTTTTTCTGACTGCTTCGTTTACTTCATTCAGACTGTCGCCTGTTACGGTGTAGATGCGTTCAACTCCGGATTTTACCAGAGTATCTATCAGCTGTTCTGCTATTTTTTTGCCATAGCTGTAATTGGTTTAGGATTGATTTTTATGTAATAACAGATGGCTGCAAAGAAAAGTTCTACTTTAACATATGCTAATAACGTCTCTGTGTCGGGACACATCATCGCTTTTATGTTAAAATTAATTCTGTAACAACTTTCTAGTGAAGATGTATAAACAATTGCAATATCCTTTTGTTATCTTTATAGGCGAAATCTTAACCTAATGTATTAAACCTTTTAATAACTCTAGGAAAATGAACAAAAATGAAATCGGCGTGAATGCCGGTAAGGTTTGGCAACTGCTTAGCAATAATGAGAAGTGGAGCTATGGACTTTTGAAGAGAAAATCCGGGCTGAAAGATAAAGAGCTGGGTGCCGCTTTGGGGTGGTTGTCAAGAGAGAGCAAAATAGAGTTCGATCAGTGTGATGAAGAGCTTTATGTATATCTCTGTGTGAATGTTTATATTGGCTAAAAGAGTCTGACGCTTTAACGGGAACAGAAGAGTCTCCGGAGGAATGACGGAACGGTCGGGACTCTGGAGACTCTCGTTTTTTATTCTTTTTCCGCTTTGTGTATCGGAGGCATTGAACCTTCTTTTGATGCCACAAAGGAGGATGTAGACGAATTTATAAGACTTTTAAAACGTTAAAAAGGAAATCCGGAACAACAAAAACGCCTAAATCTCTGTTTTTATAAGAAGTTTGAAACTAACTTTGTCCGCAATGTTTTCTACTTCTTATGATTATGAATACTAGACAGAACAGGCTAATCATATTCGCGCTTTTGTTGTTGACACAAACCCCGTTGGGCGCACAGCTGCATTCTACTAAAATTGAACTGCCGGAGGATTCTGTATCTGCAACCATGGAAGATTCCATTCCGGCAAAGCGCAACTTCTTTAAAAAGTTTCTTGATTACTTCAATGACGCCAATAAGGAAAAAAAGAATAAAAAGTTTGATTTCAGTGTGATAGGCGGTCCCCACTATTCCAGTGACACCAAGTTCGGACTCGGACTGGTGGCAGCCGGACTATATCGCACCGATCGGAACGATTCGCTTCTTCCTCCCTCCAATGTCTCTCTTTACGGAGATGTGTCGACGGTCGGCTTCTATCTGTTGGGAATCCGTGGGAACCATCTGTTTCCACAAGACAAATACCGCTTGAATTACAATCTCTATTTCTATTCTTTCCCCAGCCTGTATTGGGGACGGGGATATGACAATGGAGCCAACTCTGATAATGAAAGCGACTATAAACGTTTTCAAGCACAGGTGAAAGTCGATTTTATGTTCCGGCTGGCAAAGAACTTCTACATCGGCCCGATGGCCATATTCGATTATATTGACGGGCGGGACTTTGATAAACCGGAACTATGGGAAGGAATGGCGGCCCGGACCACCAATACCAGCTTGGGGCTTTCCCTCCTTTACGATTCACGTGATTTCCTGACAAATGCATTTCACGGCTACTACTTGCGGATAGACCAGCGATTCAGCCCGGCTTTTCTCGGCAATAAATATGCGTTTAGCAGCACAGAACTGACTACCAGCTATTATCAGCCCGTATGGAAAGGCGGAGTGCTGGCAGGACAATTCCACACATTGCTCACCTATGGCGATACCCCGTGGGGATTGATGGCAACGCTGGGAAGCTCTTACTCCATGCGCGGATATTACGAAGGACGCTATCGGGACAAAGGAGCAATGGATGCGCAAATAGAACTCCGGCAACACGTCTGGAAACGGAATGGAGTGGCTGTATGGGCAGGAGCGGGAACGATTTTTCCACGACTCTCCGAGTTTACTCCGAAACATATTCTGCCTAATTATGGTTTCGGTTATCGTTGGGAGTTTAAGAAGAGAGTAAATGTACGTTTGGATTTAGGGTTTGGCAAACACCAGACCGGATTTATTTTTAATATCAATGAAGCTTTTTAAGAATATAAAGAATTGGTTGGAGAATCAGGAACATTTGTTTTATCTGTTCCTCTTCATCTTGATAGTACCCAACCTTGTGCTCTGTTTGACAGAGCCTTTACCGTTGATGGCAAAGGTGTGTAATGTGCTTTTGCCTTTCGGCTGCTATTATCTGTTGATGACTTTGTCGAGAAACTGTGGCAAGATGCTTTGGATTTTATTCCTGTTCCTGTTTTTCGGAGCCTTTCAGATTGTATTGCTTTATTTGTTCGGCCAGTCCATTATCGCTGTCGATATGTTTCTGAACCTGGTGACTACCAATTCGAGTGAAGCCCTCGAATTGCTTGATAATCTCACACCTGCCATTATTGCTGTCATCATACTCTACGTACCTGCTTTGATATTGGGAACCATTTCAATTGTACGTAAACGGAAACTCACGGTAGAATTTATCCGCAGAGAACGGAAGAGAGCCTCCATAGTCTTTGGGATTTCCCTCCTTAGCCTTGTCGGAGCATATATGCAGGACCCGGGATATGAGTTGAAGTCCGATTTATATCCGCTGAACGTGTGTTATAACGTAGGTCTTGCCTTCCAACGAACCGCCTTGACGCAGAATTATCACCGTACTTCGAAGGACTTTACTTTCCATGCCCTGCCTACGCATCCGAAAGAGAAACGGGAAGTATACGTAATGGTCGTAGGAGAAACCTCCCGTGCCCTGAACTGGCAACTGTATGGTTACGAACGTGAAACAAACCCGCTCTTATCCCGGCAATCGGGTCTGATTGCTTTCCCGAAAGTACTGACAGAGTCGAATACGACACATAAAAGTGTCCCCATGTTGATGTCGGACGCTACCGCTTGCAACTACGACTCTATCTATCATCAGAAAGGAATCATCACCGCTTTCAAAGAGGCAGGTTTCCGGACAGCCTTTTTCTCCAACCAACGTTACAACCATTCGTTTATCGACTTCTTCGGAATGGAAGCCGATACGTACGATTTTATAAAAGAAGATTCTGTCAGCTCCTCCTACAATCCTTCTGACGACGAACTTCTGAAATTGGTGGAGCAGGAACTGGCTAAAGGTGCGACGAAACAATTTATCGTGCTCCATACCTACGGTTCTCACTTTAACTACCGCGAACGTTACCCGTTGGAAAGTGCTTTCTTTACGCCCGATTATCCGATGGAAGCAGAAAGAAAATACCGGGATAACCTGGTCAATGCCTATGACAACTCCATCCGTTACACGGACGGTTTCTTGTCACGCCTTATCCACATGCTGGAAAAGCAGCAGATAGATGCGGCCATGCTCTACACTTCCGATCATGGTGAGGACATTTTCGACGATTCCCGCCATCTGTTTCTCCACGCTTCTCCCGTACCTTCTTATTATCAACTTCACGTGCCGTTCCTCATCTGGATGTCCGACAACTACCGCGAAACTTATCCCGAATACTGGGATACCGCCATTGATAATAAGGATAAGAATGTTTCTTCCAGCAGCTCTTTCTTCCCGACCATGTTGTCTTTAGCCGGAATAGAAACTCCTTACCGGAATGATTCGCAATCTGTAACGGCTCCGCACTACGTCCTAAAACCGAGAGTTTATCTGAACGATCACAACGAACCCCGTCCGCTGGATGATTTGGGTATGAAGAAGCAAGACTTCCAGATGCTGGAAAAGAGGAATATCAAGTATTAAGTATTAGGTATTAATCCTTGTTAATTTCTGCATCCAAAAGCGGGATTGGCGTGTTATTTGCCGTATGATGTATGAACGATTAAATTCATAAAACATGGCCTATATAGATTATTACAAGATTCTTGGAGTAGACAAAAGTGCTTCGCAGAATGATATCAAAAAGGCTTTTCGTAAGTTGGCCCGGAAATATCACCCTGACTTGAATCCTAATGACCCTAGTGCAAAGGATAAATTTCAGGAAATCAACGAAGCCAATGAAGTACTAAGTGATCCAGAGAAACGTAAAAAGTATGATGAGTACGGAGAACATTGGAAACATGCCGATGAATTCGAAGCGCAGAAGCGTGCACAGCAACAAGCCGGAGGCTATGGCGGTGCGGGAGGGTTCGGCGGATTCGGCGGTGCAGGTCAAGGTTTCTCCGACGGTAACGGAAGTTATTGGTATAGCTCCGATGGAGAGGGATTTTCCGGTGGCAATGCCAGTGGATTTTCCGATTTCTTCGAATCCATGTTCGGACATCGGGGAGGAAGAGGACAAGGCTCTGCGGGATTCCGCGGACAGGACTTTAATGCCGAACTTCATCTTTCCCTTCGTGATGCTGCTCAAACGCATAAGCAGATATTGACCGTCAATGGTAAACAAGTGCGTATCACCATCCCTGCCGGTGTAGCCGACGGACAGGTAATCAAACTGAAAGGCTACGGAGCCGAAGGTGTCAACGGAGGACCTGCGGGCGACTTGTACATTACGTTCGTGATAGCCGAAGACCCGGTGTTCAAACGCCTGGGCGACGACCTGTACGTAGATGTGGAAGTAGACCTTTACTCTGCTGTATTGGGAGGTGAGAAAGTGATCGACACGCTGGACGGTAAAGTGAAACTGAAGATAAAACCGGAAACGCAGAACGGTACGAAAGTCCGGCTGAAAGGTAAAGGATTCCCGGTTTATAAGAAGGAAGGACAATTCGGTGACTTGATTGTGACCTATTCCGTCAAGATTCCTACGAACTTGACCGACAAACAGAAAGAGTTGTTCCGTCAATTACAGAGTATGAACTAAAATGAATGAGTACTATGCAGACCGAATTAATTATTGTCAGTGAATACTGTCACAAATGTCATATTGAGCCTTCATTCATCGATTTGTTGGAAGAGGGCGGTTTGATTAACGTACATACCGAAGGCGGCGAACATTATCTGCTTTTGTCGGAACTCCCGAACGTGGAGCGTTACAGCAGAATGTACTACGACTTATCCATCAATATGGAAGGGATCGATGCCATTCATCATTTACTGGAAAAGATGGAAGATATGAGACGCGAAATGAGTTCGCTTCGCAAACAACTTCTGCTGTACCGGGAACGGGAAATAGAAGATATGGACTGGTAAAAAAATAGAGCCTCTGTTTGATCCGAACAGAGGCTCTATTTATAGTAAACAGAGGCTCTGATTCACTCAATCAGAGCCTCTGTTTTTTCAGGACGTTTGCATGGTTGTCAACTTATCCAATATACGTACAAATCTCTTCCAGATAGCGTGCGTCGATGGTGTCGAAACTATCCAGTTCATCACTGTCAATATCCAGCACTCCAATGACTTCACCCTGTTGGAGGATCGGTACTACTATTTCCGATTTCGAGTCCGAACTACAAGCAATGTGTCCGGGAAACTGTTCTACGTCAGGAACAATCAGTGTCCGGGCCTCTTTCCAAGCTGTGCCGCAAACTCCTCTGCCGAGGCGGATGCGGGTGCAGGCAATGGGACCCTGAAACGGACCCAGTACGAGTTCATCCTCTTTCACAAGGTAAAAGCCTACCCAAAAGAAACCGAAAGTCTGTTTGAGCGCCGCTGCAACGTTGGCAAGGTTAGCTATGAGATCCGTTTCCGTACTTACCAAAGCGTGCAGTTGCGGAAGTAACTCCCGGTATTTCTCCTCCTTATTTCCTGTGCCGATGATTAAATTCTCTGCCATCTCTTTTCTATTTGATTTGGTTCAGGATGCTCGGGTCTTTTATCTTATCGTCTTCTGCAAAGAAGATAATCTTAGTCAATATCTCGGCTGTCTTCGGATCTTCATCTACAAAAGGCAGGAACAGGCGTCCGCGATTTTGCGAATGTACCGGAAGAACGGCAATTTGCGCGCCGCCTTCCTGATGAATCACGCCGCTGCCCAGATGGATATTGTACTTACCCAGTTTGCCTTCGATGTGAGCAAAACTTCCTTTTATCGTCACGTTCTTGAAATGGAACAACGGCATTGTCAGTTCCACCAGCACGCTACGCATCTCGATGGTAGAGTGGCTGGTTTCCGGATCGACGCTTCCGGCATGGGCTACACTTACTGCCAAGTCTACGTCTCTCATCACTTCCGAGAAAATGACAGGAGGAATCTCCGAGATTTTCATCAGCTTGTAGTCCTTGCGGTTGTGGAAGCAGACATATTCTAACGTCGGAGCTTCGATGTCGGCAGGAGAGAACCAGTCTGCCATCGCATAGATGGTGGCGATGATGTTCTCTTTGTAATAGATCTTTTGCAAACCGTCTTCGTAGTCGGCTACCCAGCGACGGCCTTTCAGTACGGCAACCGTTTTCTGCGGTTGGATCTGATTGCCGGCGTAACGGCGGGATTGAGTAGCTTCCACTTCTTCCGAAGTCGGAACATAGAGCTCACGGAACACCTGTTTGAAAGGCTGGCGGATTGCTTTGTCGAACAGGAATTTCTGATAAGCATGCCAGTCACCGCTTGCGTACAAGTCTGTGGGATGGGCGATGCGTAACTCGTCTTTCGGTTTTAACGGTAGGCAAACGGCATTTACAGTCACCAGCAATCCATCGGTGTAGAAGCCCGTCTGTCCGTTACAGATAAAGACAAGATGTCTCAACAATGGCCAGATGACAGGGTTCTGCATCAACTTGCGCAATTCGCTTTCTTCAAAACGGGTACAGTCTTCCATCGCCTGTTCCAGCATCACGCGGGAGCGGGTATACTGGTCTTTCAGCTTTTTGTGTACCGCTTTCAGTTCTTCTATATACGGATGCTTTTTCAGTTTGGCAGGCATACTGTTGAGCTCTTTGCCGTCTTTGATTTGTTTAATCTCCGATTTGCCTTCCTCATTGATTTGCACATACACTTCTACGCCGTCTATCTCTTTGGGAGACAGGTAGGGGAGAAGTTCTTTGATTAGTTCCGTTTCCATGCTCCAGGTCAGACGGGTAACGTCTCCGTAGCCGGAGTTGCGTGCTAGGTTTTGCAGGGCGATGTTTACCGCTTTCTTTTCGCTTTCCTGCCTTTGAGCACCGAATTCCTTACTCTCTTTCAGGAACTTTTGCAGGTATTGATAACGATCCAGCAGTTCTTTGTCCGGTTTCCGTCCCAATGGGATGAGGCCGTAGCTCATCAATAAGTCTTTGTTGCGTTTGGCAACTATTTCTTTCTTTACATCTGCCGCCTTCACTGCGCCGTTGGTGGCATCGGCAAACTTGCGGGCACGGGTATGGCTATTGCTGCATGATATATATTTGGCGGCATTGTAGACCACTTCGAAGCGTCGTTTGCCAATTGTCTTAAATGCATCCCTGAACCAGTCGATATCAAAAGCACCTTCCCGCAAGTCTTCCACGTCGATAGGGGTGTAGCGGGCGATGATTGCTTTTTTCTTGTCGTCACATGTTTCATTGGTATGGGCGTGGAAATAATAGGCGGCACTTGTCAGTCCTTTCCAGCCTATTGCCTTTTCGGTCAGTTCAATCCATTGCGGAGCGAACATGGCGGCTTCTACCAGTCGTTCGTCACTGATTTCGGCTTGCTTCGCCAGTTTCTTCAGGTTTTCGCTGGTATCTGTTGGTAGGGGATGGCAAGCATGGAGCAAGCTGCTCAATACACCTCGTTTGGTGCTGCCCCAGTTGTAGTTGTCGCGTATGAAAGTATCTTTGCCGAATGCTTGCAGAATGTGGATAAATGTGTCCGCTCCATAAATATAACTTAGTTCTTCCGCAAGGCTGGTGACTTGTGTCTCGGAGTCTCCCCGTTTCAGTTCGATTTCAAGAATCCGGTCTACTATCTTCTGTGCAAGAGAACGGAAGAGAGAGAAATCGACGTTTTTGATGTCGGCGTATCTTTCTTTTTCCTTATTGAAACGAACGTTGTCGTTCAATACCGTGGTGATTGCCTTGATCTGGGCGGGCGAGCTGATGCGTCCCATCATTTCGCGGTATACTTCTTCTGTCGGGATGATTCCGAGCATCCATGCACGGGCGAAGTCTGTGGCATGAAGGTAAGAGTCTGTTTCTTCCAGTTCGGGTGTGTGTTCCATGTAGTTGGTGAGCTTGTAAAGTTGGTAGCGCACCGTGAAGTAGCGGATAAACAGATCATCACTCATAGGCTTTTGAGGCATTTCAAGCCAGAAATTCACGAACTTGTTGTTATGTATCGGGTAAACGATCTCCTTTTCTCCATATTCCAGTTTGTCCCGAAGCCATGCATGCTTGTTGGTGTACTGGCGGAAAATGTTTTTAGTATTCAGCAAAGGCAACAGTTGGAGCAGCATATTGACAGCCAATCGTTGGTAGACTGCTTCGTCTTTGTACTCGTATGACAATGCTTCGATAATATCACTCATCTGTTCGTAGTACGGCATCTTACGGAGTTCTTTCTGCAATCCGCGGTAAGTGATGCCGGCATACATCCGGTTGATAAGCGGCTCGAAAGTGTTGCTTGATTTCTGGTCTGCCTTGATGTCTTCTTCATCCTCTTCATCGTAGTCGTCATCGTCTTTAGGAGCGCCTGTCGATGCAAGCATGAAACTCATCATCAGTAATTTGTCATAGCTTCCGATCTCTTCTTCGTAGAAGGCCTTCCACAGTTCCGGGAAACCGAGTCCGCTCAATCCTCCGTAGTTGCTCCAGTTTATTAGGACACTGTTGCCTACCAGGCGTGCTTCTCCGTACCCATTCTTGAACTCTTCATTCTTATAGATTTCGATGTATTTGCTTAGTTTTTTAAATACAAGTTTGGCCCTTCCGAAACAAATGAATTCGAATGCTTTTTTCACGTTGAATCCTTTATCCTGGGTAATTTCCGGCAGATTGACTTCAAGAGCCGGGTCGTACAGACCGAAGCCGTTATCTTTGGTATAGTGTTGTGCGGTGTTTTCTTCCGTTCCGTCGCCGATCAGAGATTCTATCAACACTTTTTCTTTCGCGTTCGGTTTCTGAATTTCTTTGACGGTGGGGATCAGTTCCTGATAGGTATCTTGCAGGAATTCTATGTTGTGAATAGTCTTCATCATATCCAATCCGGCCAGGCGGCGTTCGGCCACCTTGTCTGTTAGTAAGCGGCGGATACTGCCGGACAGTTGTTCTTTCGGCTGCTTCATCAATAGATTGATGGCGTTGATACGCATCTCACTATATTTGAAGCGCAGCAACTCTTCTACTTTCTGATTCTGTTCGGGCGACAAAGTCATCTCGGACAAGACTTTGTAGGCTTCGTCACGAACGTCCTGCGAACGGTCGCCCAGTGATTGCAGCACATATTCTTCCTGTAAATGGCTGGTCGGGGGATTTAATACGACGCCGATATAGCCTGCCCGCATATAGGTATCCAAAGAAGGCAGACAAGTGCAAAGATCGTCTTTTAATGCAGAATCGTTGGTCATCCAGGTGATATACGCCATCTTGAGAACGATTTCCGAACGGGTGAGCTCTGCACTTTCCCATGGGAATACGTATGGAGAATAAATCTCTTTGGCAGAGATGGACTGATAGACGTTCTTCAGATAGTCATAATGACGGATCGCTTCTTCTTTGCTATCAAAATAATCATGGAGCGACGGGGCGTCCTTATGTCCTCCGTACCGGCTAAGATAGAGTCCGGACAGATACAGTGGCAGGATAGCCGCCACTACCGACGGTTCGTTATACCATTTTTCAAAAGCATCTTTACTGATGCGGTGGTTCATGCCGGAGTATTGCGTACAGCGTAAAAAGTAAAGTAAGGTCTGCACCTGATATTTGGCACCGTCTTTAATTATTCCCGGAACAAGTGCCTGGATTTCTTCCGTATTATAGAATCCGATGCTCCATAGAGCCAGATAAAGTTCGACCGTATCTTTGCTTTGGAGGGCTTTGCGTGCTTCTTCCCGGTCGTTCAGAAAACGGCGGATCAGTTCCACATATTTGTTGGTGATACGCTCGCTGCTGTCTTGTTCTCCGATACCCGTACAGACTGCAATGCCGCGTTTCACGGAGGCAAATCGTTGCAGGCCGTTGTCGCAGATCACCGAGAACAGATGGAGATAACTTTCGGGGCATCCTTCATCCATCGTTTCCACGATAGCTTGACGGAGACCTTCCTGCAGTTTGGCTGCCAGCAGTAACTTCCCTTCCAGTTCCAGCAACGGGCGGTAACCGCTCACGGCGATAGCCTGGAGATGTCCCTGGTTGAGGCGGTTGGCATTATTCTCGCTGGTCAATACGTTGTTGAGGTATTCAATGACAGTCTGGTTGCCTTCTGCTATTTGGGCGGCCATCCAGTTTTGGCAGTTCATCGCATCCTTGTATGTCTCTATTTCTTCCGGAGTGTTTCCTCCGTTCAGTATGGCTTGTTCGCTGAATCCGGTGGCACGTAGTTTTAGAAATTCCGTCAGCGCATCTATGATGTGACTGAAATGCAGAAGGGGATTCGCCGACCGCTGTGACCGGCGCGAATATCCATGAGTGTACGGACACCGTGCTTTGAGCTTCAGATAGGTGTGGAACAGGTTGGCATATTCGTCTCCCAATAGATAACGGAGCACTTTGTTCAACTTTCCGTCGAAAAGATTGGCAACACTCTTTATCTTCTCTTCCTGAATAATATGTATGATGCAAGGCTCTAGTTTATCGCTGTATGTGCCATACCGGGTATCCATGTTGAAGTATTGCATAAATACATCCAACAGTGTCATTGTCTCTTTGTCTAAACTGGTTCTCTTTTTCGTTAACCTTTCCAGGTACGGAGCAATCCGTTTGTTTAATGCGTCATTATAAATGAGTCTCATGATTATTTTCGTTTTAAGTGTGTTTATAAGAAAATGATTACCAAAGTCTTCCCGACAGCATAGCCAATCGGATGAAGGTGATGGTAGATTCTTCTTTGAGTCCGGTGGGAGAGGATAAGTCTTCAGTTTCCGTATCATCAATGAAGATACGGAAAATTCCGTCCTCGTAAGATTGCAGGGCGTTGGTGATTGCCTCTACTTCTGCGGCAGGTTTGCCGTTATAGTTTACTGCAAACCCAACCTTGCCGGAAGCTGCTTTATTTTCCACTTCTTCCTGTGTGAGGTATTTCAGTACTTCGCTTTGTTGCAAGCGTTCATTATATTCACAGACTTGCCAACTGACGATGGCTTCAATCAACCCCTGTACATTGACAGGCGGAACAGGAAAATCGACAGGAATCTTTTCGATATTGCACTTTCGCTTTCCTAACTGTTTGACTTGGACATATACTCTCATATTCTCTTTATTGGGTGATCTGAATACTTGATGTAATAGCATTCAGATCGGTTTCGGCTTCTTCATCATAGACAAGCATAACAATGGTAAAAGTTCGCTTCTTGCTTTCTTGGAAATAGTGTAATACAATTTGTTGTATGTCTTCTCCCGGTTCATCAGGAGCTCCGATGTGCAGAGGGTTTGTAGTTCTTGTCATGGATAGCCCGTTGATGTTGACATTGCTCTGCTTATAGTCTTCCGCTGGTTCTCCTTGTGCATTTCGCGGGAGAGTGAGCGATAACTTCTTTATATGTTCAAACTCTTTTTGTGTATCGTAGGTCAGAGCAGTAACCGTCAGTTGGTTGGCGCCGTTGACGAGCCTAAGCAACGGAGGTTCTGCGCTGGGAGTCAATCCTTTCGCTCCTGTTATTTTCCTCCAGTTGGTAGGATACTGGCAACTGAAATTTGTTTCTGCATCGTAATAAGAAAGCCATGTATCGTTATTGCCTACCGGAACGTATGGAGGATATTGGCTGGTAGAAGAACTGTTGGCAGTCTTCCTGCCAGCTTGGTTGCCGTTCTCGTTTTCTTCTTCCAGTTCACCATTCAGATAGGCTTCTACAATACCGCTTTCCCATTCGCCGCGTATGTCCTGATAAAGAGGGGGAACGTTCTTGCAAAGCATCAAGAAGCTGAACAGGAAAATGCAAAAGATACCAAGCTCCCCAAGGATTGAAACGGTACGTTGCGCATCGGCTTTTTCAAATTTATAGCTGCATACATAAATGATTCCCAGTAGGAAACCGCTTAATAATCCGCCAATATGTGCGGCGTTATCAATCCCGGCTTTCATGCCATAAACCAGATTGTAACCGACAAAAATAAGGATACTGGTCAATAACGCTTTCCGTTGTTCCTTTGCGATGCGATGGAAGAACAGGAAGGCGAGGAATATACCGTAAAGTCCGAAGATAGCTCCGGAGGCTCCGGCACTGATTGTCTCGCCGTGCATATAAAGACTGAATACTGCCGAACATAGTCCGGTCAGTAAATAAGACATGAACATCCGACGGCTTCCTATCAGATCTTCCAGTAGAAGACCTACATACATGAAGGCATACATATTCATCAGGAGATGAAAAGCACCGATGTGTATGAAGTTGCAGGTCACTGCACGCCACCAGTCGCCTGTAAGGGTCAGCGGTCCGAAGTCGGCTCCCCATTTCAGCAGTGATAAGGTGGAAGGAGACATGATTCCCACTCCGGATGCAATCATCACAATAAATACAAGGAGGTTGAGGTCTATCAGGATAGGCGTTGCCATAAAACCTTTGCGGGGAATAAAGAACGACCAGAAAGAGTTCCTCTTCTTTTCTTCTTCCAGATAGGCTTTCTCTTCTTCTGTGAGCGGACGGTTACACTCTTCCTCGAAATCTTTTGCCTTTTGGGTTAGCTCTTCCGGGGTAAGGGATGTTTTTATTTCTTCCATCGTCTCGCGTAGCTTTTGTATATTTTTTCTGTTCTTTCCATAGTCTACAAATTGTACGGAAGAGGATTGGCTGCGCACAGCTACTTCTCCGTCGCTTCCCGGTTCTATGGTAAAGGTTATTTCCTCTCCATGAGAATACATATTGAACGGGACTTCGAATCGTGCTCCTTCCGGAGTCACTTCCTCGATATTCCACTCCAGCTTTAGCGAAGCTTCAAGAGCCAGTATGAGGATTTCCGTTTTTGATAAACCCGGTAAATGCAGTTTGTCGTTATATGAAGGTTTGAGTGCCATATTTCTATTCTTATATAGAGTCGTCGATTAAAAATTACTTATCTCACTGACAAATGTATAGAATAATAATGAAAAATAATAGAATGTGACAAATAAAAAAGCATCCACTTCCTAAGAAGGGATGCTTTTATGAGATTTGATAGCGTATTTATTACTTTTTGTAGAATGCCAAGTCTTCTTTATCGAAGTTTTCGATGAAGTTTGAGTGCTTTTCTACTTCCGCTTCTGCATAGTTCAAATATACATGTGCAGATTTGGAGAACAGTTCGGAAGACTTGCTGGCATCTTGAATCAACAGGTGACACATGATAATGTCAGCAGCCATTTCCACCAGTTTGCGAGCGGTGAAGTCAAGCAATTCCTGGTCTTGTACTTCTTTCACTGCATTGGTGCTTGCTTCGAATTTGTCAGCCATCTTTTTCAGACGAGACATCAGCGGTTCCATTTCCGGTGAGCAAGGAATGGTTTCAAACTCGCGGATAGTAGCGATGTAAGAACCATTGGTTACGTAACGGATAGCGGCTACTGTCTGCAACTGGGTAGTTCCTTCGTAGATGCTGGTGATACGTGCGTCGCGATAGATGCGTTGGCAAGCATATTCCATCATGAAACCTGAACCACCGTGAATCTGAATACAGTCGTAAGCGTTTTGGTTCGCATATTCAGAGTTCATACCTTTAGCCAGCGGAGTAAAGCTGTCTGCTAATTTAGCATATTTCTTCTGTTCCTGGCGTTCTTCCGGAGTCAGTTTACGTTCACGGGCGATGTCGTCCAATGCTTTGTAGATGTCTACGTAGCGAGATGTTTGATACAGTAAAGCACGTCCGGCATCCAGTTTGCCTTTCATGATAGCCAGCATGTCATACACAGCCGGGAATTCGATAATTGCTTTTCCGAACTGCTTACGGTCTTTGGCGTATGCCAAACCTTCATTGTAAGCTGCCTGGCTCAATCCTACAGATTGTGCGGCAATACCCAGACGGGCACCGTTCATCAGAGCCATTACGTATTTAATCAAACCGAGTTTGCGGTCACCGCAAAGTTCAGCTTTTGCATTCTTATATACCAATTCGCAGGTAGGAGAACCGTGGATACCGAGTTTGTTTTCGATACGACGTACGTTCACGCCACCCTGACGCTTGTCATAGATGAACATAGACAAACCACGACCGTCTCTCGTTCCTTCTTCCGAACGCGCCAGTACGAGGTGAATATCCGCGTCACCATTTGTGATGAAACGTTTCACACCGTTCAGCAACCAGCATCCGTCTTTTTCGCTGTAAGTAGCTTTCAGCATAACAGATTGAAGGTCGGAACCAGCATCCGGTTCTGTCAAGTCCATTGACATGGTTTCACCTTGGCAGATGCGTGGGATAAAGCGGCTGTGTTGGTCGGGATTGCCAAACTCATAAAGAGTTTCGATACAGTCCTGCAATGACCAGATGTTTCCGAAACCTGCATCGGCAGCAGCCACGATTTCTGCACACATGGTGTATGGGGTGATCGGGAAGTTCAGACCGCCGAACTTACGTGGCATGGTCATACCGTTCAAGCCGGCTTTTACCATTGCGTCCAAGTTCTGTTTGGTTCCTGATGCATATTCTACGCGACCATTGGCACAGTGAGGACCTTCTTCGTCTACACCTTCTGCGTTAGGGGCAATGATTTCTCCTGTGATTTCTCCGGTAATCTCCAACACTTTGTCATAAGAGTCTACAGCATCTTCGAAGTCCAGCGGAGCATAGTCGAATTCATCTTTATCTCTGTAATTGCGTTCTTTGAGTTCGCAAATACGTTTCATCATCGGATTGTTCAAGTGAAACTTGAGTTCCGGTATGTCTGTATAATAATTAGCCATCTTTCCTTACTTGCTATTTTGTTTATAATACTTAATCATCTTCGGCACAACTTCTTCGATAGTTCCGTTGATTACGTAATCGGCAATCGTGTTGATCGGAGCATCCGGGTCGTTGTTGATGGAGATGATGATACCACTTTCCTGCATACCGGCGATATGCTGAATCTGTCCGGAGATACCGCAAGCGATGTAGAGTTTCGGACGAACCGTAACACCTGTCTGACCGATCTGGCGGTCGTGATCTGCGAAACCTGCGTCAACAGCAGCACGGCTGGCACCTACTTCTGCGTGAAGTTCTTTAGCGAGGTCGAACAACAGGTCGAAGTTCTCTTTCGAGCCTACACCGTATCCGCCGGCTACGATAATCGGAGAACCTTTCAGGTTGTTCTTTGCCTTTTCTACGTGGCGTTCGATTACTTTCACTACATAGTCCGTATCGGCTACGTATTTTTTCACATCGTGACGGATCACTTCTCCCTGATAAGTCGGAGAGAGGATTTCTTTCTTCATCACACCTTCGCGAACGGTTGCCATCTGCGGGCGGTGTTCCGGGTTCACAATCGTAGCAACGATGTTACCGCCGAAAGCCGGACGGATCTGATACAACAGGTTCTTGTAAGTCTTGCCTTCTTTCTTGTCTTCGTGGTCACCGATTTCAAGTGAAGTACAGTCGGCAGTCAATCCGCTGGTCAAAGCAGAAGAAACGCGCGGACCGAGGTCACGACCGATTACAGTAGCACCCATCAGACAGATTTGCGGCTGCTCTTCTTTGAAAAGATTCACCAGGATAGCTGTGTGAGGAAGTGAAGTATAAGGGTAAAGTCCTTCGCCGTCGAAAACGTGAAGTTTGTCTACTCCGTAAGGAAGGATTTGTTTTTCAATATCTTTGAGGCCGGTTCCGGCAACCACTGCTTCGAGTTGACAGTTCAACTGGTTGGCTAACGAACGACCTTTGGTCAGAAGTTCGAGGCTGACGTCTAAAACGTTACCTTCTTCTATTTCGCAATATACAAATAAGTTATTCATGATTATCCGATGGTGTGGTTAGCTAATAGTTCAACAATCAGGTCTTCCACGTCACGGTCGCTGCCGCTGATGGTTTTGCTCTCTTTAGCCTGGAACACGATGTTCTGGATGGCTTTCACTTTTGTCGGCGAACCGGACAGACCGCATTGTGCGAGGTCACCGTTTACGTCGGCTACGCTCCATTCTGCCAGATTCAGATAATCGCGCTTGTCGTACAGGTCGGTATAATCAAGATTGCCTTGCTGTTTTTCAGTCACAGTTTTTGCATGCTTGTATTTCTGAACCAATTTAGCGTTACGCGGACGGCAAGGAGCTGCAGAACCGTTGACAGTAATCACGATAGGCAATGGGCCTTCTACAGTTTCAACACCACCGTCGATGTGACGTTTCACCTTAATCTTACCATCGCCCACTTCCAGAATTTCTTCTGCGTATGTGATTTGCGTCAATCCCAGCTTTTCTGCTACCTGCGGACCTACCTGTGCCGTGTCACCGTCGATTGCCTGACGGCCACCGATAATAATGTCATACTCACCGATTTTGCGGATGGCAGTGGCAAGTGCGTAAGACGTAGCCAGTGTGTCTGCACCAGCGAAAGCACGGTCGGTTAATAAGTAACCGTTATCTGCACCACGGAAAAGTCCTTCACGAATAATGTCGGCTGCCCGTCCCGGTCCCATTGTCAGAACGGTTACGGTAGAGCCTGGATGAGCATCTTTCAATCGGAGAGCTTGCTCGAGAGCATTCAGGTCTTCGGGGTTGAAGATGGCGGGGAGTGCCGCGCGGTTAATCGTTCCGTCGGCTTTCATGGCATCTTTCCCAACGTTACGTGTGTCGGGAACTTGTTTTGCCAATACAACAATTTTCAAACTCATGCTATAAATTTTAGTATTAGTATTTCTATAAGTTAGCAGCCAGTAGTCAAGTAGTAATCTCTTGCTATCCAAACTATCCGGTTAACTATCAGCGTGCAAATTTACTCAAACACTTGGTTCTGACAAGAATTCCAAGCGAAAAATGTACATTGTTAAGCATTTCTTTGTTCTGTTAGTTATATGTATATCACTGTTCTTTTCGATAAAAAAGGGTTTTTGTATTGTTTATGTGCAACTAATATGTTTATTTTGCCCGCTATTATTTGGTAATATTATGGAAAATGATAAAAGACAAATGGAGAAGGACTTTCAATCTTTCTTCACTGTTAACTTTCCTAAAGTGAAGAACTTTGCTCGAAAGTTACTGAAATCGGACGAAGATGCAGAAGACGTTGCTCAAGATGTTTTTTGTAAACTGTGGCAACAACCGGAAATGTGGCAACATCCTAATGATAAATTGGATGGGTATATCTTTGTAACAACACGGAATATTATTCTTAATATGTTTAAGCATCAGCGTATAGAGCAAGAGTACCAGGTAAGTTTTATAGAAAATGCGATACTTTGTGAAATAATAGAAGATGATCAGGCACTAAAGGATATCTATTATAAAGAGTTGCTTATGATTCTCCGGCTTGCTTTAACAAAAATGCCTGAGCGTCGGAGGATGATATTTGAGGCCAGTAGATTTCAAGGACTGAGCAATAAAGATATTGCGGAAAAATTGGGTGTTTCTATCCGTACGGTAGAGCACCAAATTTATCTAGCATTAATAGACCTAAAGAAAATACTTCTTTTTTTAGTTTTTTTTTCTTCTCTCTTAAGTAGTATAATGATTTTAGTTGTCTTTAAAGTATAAGGCAGAAATAATAATGAAATAATGATGAAGAATTATATTCGACAAGTGATAGAACTTTTTAGTCAGAACGACTATCCGGTTTCCGTCCAAAAGCAATTCCGGCATTGGTTGGCTGATGAAGAACATAAGGAAGAAAAAATGGAAGCGCTCACTTCTCTTTGGGAAGAAGCCGGACAGCAGCGAGTTCCTCAGGGAATGCAGCAGTCTATACGCCGTATGCAACAAAATATAGGTATGCGTCCTGTCTCTTCGCAAAAGAAATATATATTACGTATTTGGCAGGTAGCGTCGGTGTTGTTGCTGGCTGTATCGTCGGTTTCTATCTATTTATTATTGGAAAAAGACGATTTTTCCAGTGATTTGATAGAATGCCATATACCAACTGCAGAAATACATGAACTGACATTACCGGATGGTACTTCCGTTATGTTGAATTCAAAAAGTACTTTGTTTTATCCGGAAAGTTTTAATGGTAAAACCAGAAGTGTATATCTGATAGGTGAGGGCTATTTTAAGGTAATGCCGGATAAGGAACATCCCTTTATTGTGAAAGGATCTGATTTTCAGGTTACGGCTTTGGGAACTGAGTTTAATGTAAATACTTATTCGGAGAATGACGAAGTGTACACTACTTTAGTTTCGGGCAGTGTAAAAGTGGAGTATGATAATTTAATCTCAAGTGTTATATTGAAACCTAACCAGCAGTTATCTTATAACAAGCTGACCAAAAAAAGTCGTTTGCAACAATCACAAGTTGATGATGTGATAGCTTGGCAACATGGAGAACTTGTATTTAGTGATGCACATTTGGAAGATATATTCACGAGACTAGAACATAAGTATCCATATACTTTTGTATATAGTTTCCATAGTTTGAATAATAATACTTATAGTTTCCGTTTCCCGAAGAATGTGACGTTGGAAGAAATTATGTTAATTATTTCACAAGTAGTTGGAGATATCCACTATGTGATTAAAGACAATAAATGCTATATAACTAATTGAAAAAGAACCCCTATGTCTAATTATTAACTTAACACACCATGAAAAAAAAATATCCGGAGGGAACTGCCATTCCTTCCGGATATGAAATCGAAAAATTCCTTAAAATTAGCGTGTTACTAACGCAATCCAATCAAAATAGAATTAATAACCAATTTACTAATACCAGGAAAATGCTACAAATGTATAAAGAAATAGCAGGACGAGTGCTCCAAAAACAGGTTTTTCTTACTTTTTTAGTATTATTAATGATGCAGACCTCTGCTTTTGGGCAAAAAGATAGTAAAATAACTATCCAACAGAAAAATATGACTGTAATTGAGGCTTTAAAATCTGTGGAAAGACAGACTAAAATGTCTATCAATTATAGTGATTCTCAATTGAAAAGCAAAAAGCTTACCAATCTGAACTTGAAAAATGCGCTTATAACTACTGCGCTTGATACAATCTTAAAAGGAACAGGTTTCACTTATCAAATCCGTGATAATTATGTTATAGTTACCGAACAAAAGTCGGTAGCGCCTTCTGTAGTGAAGAATATAAGAGGCAAGGTAGTTGATGAAAATGGAGAACCACTGATTGGTGTGAATATCTCGGTGGAAGGTAGTTCTACGGGAACTATAACTGATATGAATGGAAACTTTATGATAAAAGCTTCCGATAAATCTAAGTTGAAAATATCTTATATAGGGTATGCAACTCAAATGATTGCCGTTTCAAATAAAGATTTTTATCAGGTTGTGTTAAAACAGGACGCTGAAGTCTTGGATGAAGTCGTTGTGACTGCATTAGGTATAAAACGTGCGGAAAAGGCTTTGTCATATAATGTACAACAGGTGAAAGGGGATGAATTGACTACTGTGAAAGACGCTAACTTCATTTCTTCATTGAATGGAAAGGTTGCCGGTGTTACCATTAATTCTTCCAATTCAACCGGTGGCGCATCCCGTGTTGTTATGCGTGGTGTAAAGTCTATCACTTCTTCCAACTTGGCGCTTTATGTGATTGATGGTGTGCCCATGTATAATATGATGAATGGTGGCAATTCACAAAGCGTTTTTGCTGACCAACCGGGTACGGATGGGGCGGCTGATATTAATCCGGAAGATATAGAGTCTATCTCTATGCTGACAGGACCTTCCGCTGCTGCATTGTATGGTAATGCTGCCGCTGCGGGTGTAGTGCTGATTACTACTAAAAAAGGATCTGTTGACAAGACGTCTGTGACAGTATCTAACAATACAACTTTCTCGAAAGTGGCGATGATGCCAGAAATGCAGAGTAAGTACGGAAATGTGGCAGGAAATGTGGATAGCTGGGGACCGATTGTGAATAGCGATTATGATCCGCGCGATTTCTTCCGTACAGGTAGTAACGTGATAAACTCTGTAGCTTTGTCTACCGGTAATCAAAAGAACCAGAGTTATTTGTCGGCTTCCACTACCAATACAACGAATATCCTGCCGAACAGTGGATATAACCGTTATAATTTCACTGTACGCAACACGACCAGTTTCTTGAAAGATAAAATGACATTGGATGCCGGTGCAAGCTATATTCTTCAGAACGATAAAAATATGGTATCTCAAGGATACTATTATAATCCACTGCCTGGACTTTATCGATTCCCCCGTTCGGAAAATTTTGAGGATGTGCGTATGTTTGAGCGTTACAATGAGGGTTTAGGTATAATGGAACAGTATTGGCCTTACGGAGAAATTTCCAGTGGACTGGCAAATCCATATTGGGTACAAAACCGTCAGATACGTGAGAATAAGAAAACACGTTATATGGTGAATGCTTCTCTGAAATATCAAATATTTGATTGGTTGGATGTCACAGGTCGTGTGAAAATTGACAATTATGAAAATCGTAAGACATACAAGGCGTATGCTTCTACCGGTAGTCTGTCTGCAGGAGACAGAGGAACATATCATGATACTTGGGCTCAGTCAAAGACTACCTATGCAGATGCCATTGCTACAGTAAATAAGAACTTTAACGATTGGTCTGTGAATGTAAACTTGGGTGTATCTTTGAATGACAGTCGTTATGAATCGATCGGATATGAAGGCGGCTTGAAGATTTATAACTTCTTTGCTGTTCATAATTTGGATTTTGATAAAGCATGGAAACCAAAGCAAGAGGGTTGGCATGATCAGACTAGAGCTATCTTTGCGAATGCAGAACTAGGTTGGAAGTCAATGCTTTATTTGACGGTAACCGGACGTAATGACTGGGATTCAAGATTGGCTTTCTCTGATTATAAATCATTCTTCTATCCGTCGGTAGGGCTTTCGGCTATTCTTACAAGTATGTTTGATACACCGGAATGGTTAAGTTTTTTGAAAGTTCGTGGTTCATATACTGAGGTAGGTAATTCTTACGATCGTTTTATGACTACTGTCACTTATCCATACGATGAAGCATCGCATAATTGGAACACGACTTCTGTTTACCCGAATACTAAATTGAAACCAGAACGCACAAAATCATGGGAAGTGGGGGTAGACGCCAGATTTCTGAATGATATCAGTTTCAACTTAACTTACTATCGTTCCAATACTTACAATCAGACTTTCCATGCAACTTTGTCTGCTTCTTCCGGATATTCATCTATTCCTATCCAAAGTGGAAATATTATGAATGAAGGTATTGAAATGTCTTTAGGATATGATAAGAAGTGGGGAGATTTCTCTTTCAACACTAATTATACGTTGACTTGGAATCGTAATGAAATAAAACAATTAGCTGATGGCGCTTATAATTATGCTACCGGAGAGCCGATCGTAATGCCGGAGTTGGATGTTTTACATTATGGACAATTAGATGCCCGTCTGCTTTTGCGTGTAGGTGGTTCAATGGGAGATGTATATGGTCAGAAAGTGCTGAAACGCGATCTCAATGGATATATCCTTAATGAGGAAGGAGTAGGTCTTGCCCTTGAAAATAAGGAAACGCATTTGGGGTCTATCTTGCCAAAGATGAATATGGGATGGAATTTGGGATTCGGATATAAAGGTATAAATCTGGGTATGACATTTACCGGACGTTTTGGAGGTATTGTACTAAGTGAAACGCAATCAGTATTGAATGCTGCCGGTGTGTCTAAAATTAGTGCGGATGTTCGTGATGCGGGTGGCGTACCGATTAATCAAGCCAAAATAGATGTACGCAATTACTTCCAGACAATTCAAACAGCTTCCGTTTATTACACATATAGTGCTACAAACGTGCGTTTGGGTGAATTAAGCCTGAGTTATACATTGCCGAAGAAATGGTTTGCCAATAAATTAGGTATGACTGTCGGACTTGTAGGAAAGAATCTGTGGATGATTTATTGCAAAGCACCTTTCGACCCGGAACTGACTACTTCGGCTGCGTCTAATTTCTATCAGGGATTTGATGCATATATGCTCCCAAGTACGAGAAACTTTGGATTTAATGTCAAATTTCAGTTTTAAATAGTAAATAGGTATGAACAAGATAATAAAATATATTGGAGCAAGTGCTGTTATATGCTTGATGGCAGGATGTACTACTAATTTTGAGGATTTCAACACCAATCCGTACCAGCCTTCTAAAGTGCCGGCTAATACATTGCTGTCGGGAATGTTTAATGTATATGCAGCACCTATGCAAAATGACTGTCAGCATATAAATTGTATGTGGGCTTGTTTTAGCGGACAAATCACCGCACCTAGTACTTGGTCAAAAGGGGAAAATCTTTTTGCTTATTATAATGCGATGGAGGATCATAACGCTGCTACCTGGGCTAAAATATATGCACGCATTTATCCTAACTTCTTCCGGATTGAGGAAGCTACGGAGAAAAAGGGTGTTATCTACGCTATGGCTCAGTTGACACGTATTTATGCAATGCAGATGATGGCCTCCCTGCAAGGTCCTATCCCTTACTCTAAAGTGAAATCGGGTGATATAAGGGCTGCTTATGACGATGAACCGACTGCCTGGCGTGCCATGTTCGATGATTTGGATAATGTAATTGCTATATTGAAATCTGCAGCGGAATTGGGGATTAATCAGGATTTGGCAGCAGTAGATCAATTTTATGGCGGAAATTGCGAAAAATGGATGAAATTTGCCAATACATTAAAACTTAGAATGGCTATCCGGGTGTCCGGAGTAGCAGATTATGCTCAGGCTAAAGCTGAAGAAGCTGTACGTGGTGGTGTGTTGGAGTCTGTTTCCGATAGTTCATATGACACAACTAGCAGTGGTATCAATGAAAATGGCTATGCTATTGTGAGCGGATGGGGCGAGGTGAGAGCTAATGCTTGTATTACCTCATATATGAATGGGTATAAGGACCCACGGCGTTCCGCTTATTTTACTAAGCAAGCGGCTGGCTTTTCTGAAGATTATGTAGGAGTCCGTTCGGGATCTTCGGTAGCTCCAAATCCTTCTGATTATCAGAACTATAGTAACCTGATGATAACGACTGATAAAACATTGCCGCAACCGGTGATGTATGCTGCAGAAGCAGCTTTCTTACGTGCAGAAGGCGAGCTGAAAGGCTGGGATATGCAGGGTGATGCAGAGACTTTCTATGAACAGGGAATTCGGTTGTCTTTTGAGGAATTTAAAGTAACCGGAGTAGATGCGTATTTGGATGATGATAAATCGAAACCGGGAAATTACGTTGATCCCAATCACTCTGCCGACAATTATAGTAATCTGTCTACTATCACTATTAAATGGGACAAAAGTGCCACTCCGGAGGAAATGTTGGAGAGAGTGCTTACTCAAAAGTGGATAGCTCTCTATCCGGATCCTTTAAATGGCTGGTCGGATTTCCGTCGTACGGGATTCCCGAAAATATTTCCGGCAACACATTCTGCAAATCCGGATTGTAAACCGGCTCGCGGGCAACGCCGTCTTCGTTTTGCTGACACAGAGTATAATACGAATAAAGAAAATGTGGAGGCTGCTGTGACTATGCTTAGTGATGGGAGAGACTCTAATGGTACCGATTTGTGGTGGGCTTTGAAAAATTAGAGATTATTAATGGTTAATTTTAAGATTATAGTATGAGAAGATTGATATATTTCATATTTGCGTCTGTCGCTGTACTAGTATTTGTACAATGTAGTGACTGGACTGAAATGGAGAATAAATTTACTGAACCGGTGAATATTAATAGTGAGGATTACTATCGAGCCTTACGGGAATATAAAAAGACAGATCATCCTATTTGTTTTGGGTGGTATAGTGATTGGTCGGGTACAGGTGACAATATGAATAACCAATTGAGAGGTATTCCCGATTCCATGGATTTAGTATCTTTGTGGGGCGGTGCTTTCAATTTGACAGAAGCACAGAAAAGTGATCTTAAGGAGGTTAGGGAAAAGAAAGGAACTCGGATATTGTATTGCCAGCATATCATGGATATTGGTAGAAGTATGACGCCTGCTTCTGTGGAGAATGACCATATAGTAGACGGTGTGCAATATAATTCTTATGAAGAGGCTATGGCAGCTTACTGGGGATGGTATGCAACCGGAAATCATCCAACGTACAATAATCACTATGGTGATGGCTCCCCAGAGGGTATTGAGGCTGCTATCCGTAAATATGCACAGGTTATAGCGGATTCTGTCAATAAGTATGATTATGATGGTTTTGATATTGACTATGAACCGAATTGGGGCTATCCAGGCAATATTTCCAGTCATCCGGAACGCATGCACATTCTTCTTGATGAGTTATCGAAAAATTTTGGACCGAAATCGGGAACTGGCCGTATTCTTATGGTGGATGGAGAACCTCAGACTTTGAACACAGAATCTGGTGGACTATTGGATTACTATGTGATTCAAGCATATTATAGCCCGGGTGATACTGATTTGGATACTCGTTTCAATAAACTGTTGGCTAAATTTGGATCAATAGAAGATGAAGCTACAATTCTTCGTAAAACTGTTTGGTGTGAAGACTTCGAAAGACATAAATCGGACGGAGGACCGCAGTTTACAACTCGAGACGGTGTGACGACATATTCTTTGAAGGGGATGTCTATGTATTATCGTCCGGGAGTAGATGCACGTATCGGTGGTGTAGGAGCGTATCGTTTTAATTTGTGCCGTCCGGTGAATGACTATTTCTTTATGCGTGAAGTGATTCAGGTGATGAATCCTGCCCAACATTAATACTATGAATATAACTAAAAATGAAAACTATGAAGATGATTAGATTTTCTAAATATGTGGCATTGGTAATTATTCTAGCATCAGTTTTTGGTTGTGATGATGCGGAAATGAAGGCCATTGATAATGGATTATACATTCAGGAGGCCGCACCTTCTAATAAATTCGATCAACAGATAATAACGCAGTTGGTAGATGATGAAGAAGTTGTGAAAACGCTGACAGTTCGTTTAGTTCGTGCTATGGATCATGATGTCACTGTCACACTGGATATTGATCCTCAGTTGCTTGAGGAGTATAATAACAAAAATGAAGCAAACTATTTAGTGCTTCCGGAAGAATATCGAAATTTTGAAAAGACAGTCACTATCTCTGCTGGTAATGTTTCAGCTCCGGTTGTTAATCTTATTATAAAGCCGTATAGTTCTTCAAATGGTGAGGCATATGCTATTCCTATACGAATTACTTCTGTGGACGGACCGGTCGAAATGAAGGGGAACGCGAATCATCTTCTTTATTTGCTAACCTCACCTCATAGGCAAAAAGCTGTAATAATAAAAAAAGGAAATAGAACTGTTAAGACGTTTAGTACTGCCATTCCTATGGAACAATGGACTTTTGAATATTGGGTGAAGGTAGATAATATAACAGGGAAACCTACAGGAGATTGGGAAGGTTTGGGAAATAAAAATTTCAGGGCACGAATTTTTGTTCCTGATTCCCAACCGCTCACATTCTCTGATTTAACTCTTCGCTATTATGCTGATGGAGCTAATGTACAGATTCCTATTTTACAATTCCAAAATTCAGCTGGTCATTTTGATACTACTGGATTCTGGTGGCCTGATACATGGTATCATATTGCTTATACCTATGATGGTACAACAGTTACAGTATATAAAGATGGTGTAAAGGATAATTCGTTAGCAAATTCTATTGACTGGACTTTTAAAAGCCTTTCTTTTGCTATAGGAAGTTTTGGATATGAACAACAAGTAGAATTCGCACAGATTCGTATGTGGAAGAAATGTCTTTCAGAGAATGTGATAAAAGACAATATGTCACGTCAAGTTGCCGGAGATTCTGATGGGTTGATAGGTTATTGGAAATGTGATGAAGGAACGGGTAATGAGTTGAAGGATAGTAGTCCTAACCAGAACCATGTAACTCTTGGTGGAACACCTCAATGGAGTGAACAAATTAATTTTTCTCATCCGAATAAATAACTCCTAGTGAAATGAATAGAAAAGTCGTCACGTTAATAAGTGGCGACTTTTTATGTTTCTAGGATTGGGATCTCATATTCCCACTTACGGTCGTTAAGTTAGGTTCTAATTGTATTAGAGGAATGAATAAACTAAAGAGTAATTCCGAATACAAAATAGGCCTGTTCCTCGTAAGGGTTAGCTATTAATTTTCCGAATATGGGTAAAGAAAAATTGGATGTAATTTTGAGTTCTTTTGTTGCTGATAATCCAACGTTGACTACATTGAATTTATTGGAATAAAAACTTTCCCAAGGTGTAAAGCCTGCTTCAATACTTAGATTTACGTCCTTCACATTGAAAGGATAACTCAATTCACAGTAACTGGACCAAGCGCGTTTCCCGTTTTCCCGGTAGTCATTTCCTGCAAATGTGGTGTACCAGCTTATAGATAGTGGAAATTTCTCGCTAAACATATATCCGACTCCTATTTCAAAAGTATGTCCGGTGGAGTGTGAACTGTAATTGAAATATTTGAAAGGCTCATCCTCTGTTTGGGTAAAGTAGTTATTGAAGTAAAGAGTCAGGTTTTTGTACTCATATTCTAGTGAAAGGTCTATTTCATTATTCTTTTCCCGGAACTCGGTGGAGCCCCAAGCATAGACGGTCAATCCTTTCCAGTTGAGGCCGAGTGAGGGTTGCACACTTGCATTGCCGCTGTCAATACCACGCCAGATATAGCTGCTGACGAAATCAGCATTTACAAAAACTTCTTGTGCCTGTGCAAAGGCTGCGTAAAATAGGATTGCAATAAGTACAATATGTCTTTTCATTTTATCGGTTGTATTTCTCTGTTTTCGGGTGCAAAGATACTTAATATATAAATTAAATGTGACCGGATAGGGCAAAAAAAGGAAACGACTGCATTATGCAGCCGTTTCGTAATCAATTATAAATCTTAATAGTCATTTAGAAAGTGACATCCATTTTCAGTACGAAAGTGCGTGGAGCGGCAACCGCCATAGGACGATAGCTGTATTCTTTGTTCAATAGGTTATTTACCATAAATTGGAACGCTACTTCTTTGGTTGCTTTTACTCCAAAACGCAGGTCGACGGTAGCATAATCCGTATTGTGCTTTTTCCAGTAAGTAGCCAGTGTCTCGCCTTTTGAATAGCCGAAGAGAATACCGCGTACATAGTCCATCAGATCTTTCTGCTGTTTATCACGTTCGTCCATCATCAAATAGTCTACTGCGAGAATTTTACTCTTCCATGCAATGTTGGCACCTACGTTGATACGCTTCCACTGGAAATCTACCGTAGCTTTAAAGCTATGTTTAGGACGGTATTTCAGATATTTTCCCGTATTTGATTTCTCCTTCATCTGTAACGGGTCGGTATAAAGTCCTTCTACGGCATTGCGTTCCTGATAATCAGCATCACGAGGTTCGGTATATACATATCCTAAGTTATAGAATAGTTTTGTATTTTTATTGAAGTTGTACACACCGTTTGTAGAGATTTCAATACCGTAGATTTGTGCTTTCGATACATTATGAAATTGGGCACCGATTCCAAAGCCTTTACCGTCTGATAACATCTGAATGGCATCGCCAATACTGTTGATCATCGTATAGTTGGCATTGTTGAATAAACCGAACTGGAATTCAACCATATCTTTATATTGCGTATAGAATCCTGCAAGGTCTACAAATCCTTGCAGATTGCCGACTTTATATCCCTGTTTGAATCCTAATTCCGCATTAAATCCCTTTTCCGGTTTGATGTCCAGATTAGGATAGATACCGACTCCACCGATATCTTTACGCAGGTATTTTTCATTGATAGACGGGTTGCGGTATCCCTGTCCGAAGCTGGCACGGATAAAACTGTAATCAGCCAATTGGTAATTTAATCCGGCACGGAAAACAGGACGGAAGGGGACCTTTGTTCCGAATATTTTTGTTTCCGCCTCTCGGTGATGGTTGTTTACGCGGTAGTATTCGGCACGTACACCGGCCGATACGCTCAGACGGTCCCAAAAACGTTGGTCATATTGCAGGAAAGCAGCGATGTTGTCACTTTTATATATCTCATCCATTACGGCAGAATCATAGCAGATATGTTCGAATGTAACCCCCGTAGTGACTTGTGCACCACTGTTCCATTTTTTATTAAATTGGTAGTCGAGGTAATAGTCGAAATTCTTGTCCGTCTGTGTTTTCGGATTAATGCGTGACGGATTAATAACATTAGATAGCCAAGGAACGAGATCACTGGGCAATTTGCCATCTTGTATCAGTTTGTCTAAATCAGCGGGCAGCCCGTGATCCATACTCCATGAGATTAAGTCGCAATAGTCGGCAGTTGTTGCATTCGGGAATATATTTCCTAATGAAGTGAATATTCCATTCATTGCATCTTCCAGGTTTCCATTGATAAGTCCTGAACCAATGCCAACTAATGCCGGATAAAGTGAACTGTAATCACCTCCTGCTATATTTTGTATTGTTTGGGCATCGGTTCCCATATTCCCTAGAATATCGGTAATGGAGGCTCCGTTGGTAGGTCGTATAATGTTGTCGGCACTATAATAGAAGCGGCCTTTAATTTTATGTGATGTACCGTTCTCCGGATTCACATAGTTGATGAACGGGTCGATATGGAAGTTATTTTCTTCACGTCCCATATTGGTGAAAGGAGATGGCTTGTATACTTCTGTCGGTGAACGCCAGATAAAGAAATCTCCATATTGGTTGGACAGGAAGTCAACATTGAATCCATAGTTCAATAGTTTCATACCCATATCCGGCTGATGATAGGTCAGGCTCCCACCCATCCGGAAACGTTTGTTGTATCCTTGTTCGCGATATCCTTCGTCGGTGAAGAGATTAATACCTCCGCTAACGTCGAAATTACCGATACGGCGGGAGTGGGAAAGGTCGAATCCTTCGTAAATAGGATTGCGTACACCACTAAGAAGGCTTCCACGCAAGATAGGTTTCACTGCGTATTTATCTTCTTTCCAAAAGCTCTTGTCGCTCCATTGATATTCATCATTTTCTGCATCACCATATACACCAACGTAAGCACTGAACCTGGTTTTCGGCGTTAGTCCCGGCCGGGCGGTACGGATATTGATAATACCATTCAGTGCTGACGAACCATATAGTACCGAAGAAGCTCCTTTTATCACTTCCACTTGTTCTACATTTTCTAGAGGTACGGTGTTCCAATTTATTTCTCCGGTTTTAGGGTTGAGTGTACTCATTCCGTCTACTAGAATTTGGCTACGTGCACCTACTCCGTAGGTCCATCCGCTACCACCACGCATGGAAGGCTGTTTGTCTACAATATCTACTCCGGGAAGTGTACGGAGGGTAGAGGAGATATCTGTCGGTGCCTGGCGGGCAATATCTCCTGATTTGACTACATCCATAGAGACGGTAACATCGCTCAACTTCTGCTCAAAACGTCCTGCACTGACCACTACTTCTTCCAGTAGCTTGGTGCTTTCTTTCATATAGACGTCTTTGGTGACAATTTCACGTTTATTGATCACAATAGGCATTAGCACATCTTCATAACCTACATAACTGAAAACAAGGTCAACTCCTCCTTCTGGAAGTTTGATTTCATATTCTCCGTTGATGTTGGATACTACTCCCTGATTGCCGTGAAGCTTATAAGTGACGGCTGCTCCTACCAATGGTTCATTGGTCTTTGCATCGTATATATGTCCTTTAAGGGTTTGGGCAAAACTATTCCCCAATCCAATAAGACTAATTAATAAAGTTAGGATATGTAGTTTTTTCATTTTTCTTATTTTTTATTGCTTTGTACAAGCTCTAAACCAAATTCGATTTTTTGGGGCGAAAGGAAAGCTTTCGAAATTCCATCTAAAAACGCAGAGATTATGCTTCCTAATGCTTGCATATCCTCTGGAAGCATACTAATTACTAATGGACTCAAGTCTGGAAGTAATTTAGCTATAGGAGTAAATTCTTCTTTATCTAAATAAATATGAGTGTGCCCCTCTTTTGAGGTAACAAGCATTGGAATTCCTGTAGTTAACCAATTAAAAAGTGCTTTGAAAGAGGTATCATTGATATTGATCAGAAATCCAAGTGTGTCGTTGTTTAGACTTTGATTAAGGGTAGTTAGTAGCTCTTTCAATTTCATCGGATCCATTTGAGAGATAGCATCAATGATTGCATTAATTATATTTGCATCTATATGCTTGTCGCTAGCTATTTGAGAAATTATATTGGCTAAGTTTAATTTTAATATAAACTTGTCATTTTTCTGATGCCAGTTGGCAAACCCTTTAGGAGATGGAATGTATTTGCGATTAGCAATATGAGGAGTGATCATATCTTGTGTCAGTGGAACTGAGAGAAAGCCAAAAATAGTTTCCATATCTAGTCCTGATAGTGGTTCATTAGAATAGGAGGCTGTTATATTTCCATCTGCTCTTAAAGTTATATCTTGTAAAACTTGTGGTAAGATATAGCTTAAAATGTTTTGAATTGCATTACCCCATGTCTGAGTTGTGGCTCCGCTTTCTGAAGCTTCTATGTCTGCATAAAAATAGCATGATGCATTTAAAACTTGTCCATCAACTTCTTGCCATGTATATTCATCTCCCCATATATCCCCCACTACAATCCTTTTGATACCGTTAATAACTGTAGGTAGTTTGTAGGTGTTTGCCCATAACTCAGCATTACCCATTTGAAGATTGGATATATTTAATGTTAACTGCCCTTTTGTGACACGCCCTTCGTATCTAAAGGAGGTTAAAGTGTTCTCTCCCATTCCATTTCCGGAAAAAGAATATCCTTCCTCATCTCCAGAAAGGGGGATGGATACCATTTTTAATTCTTTCTCTCCCGGTAAAATATCATAAAGAGTAACAATAGCTGTTTCTCCGGTTACAGTACTAAAGTCTACAGATTTTCCAATCATTGTTTCTCCATTATAGGTAAGAATTAAGTTTGGATTGGGATTTGACAGCTTGTTTGAATAATTAGCTGTCACATCTACCGGAGCCGGTCCGTAATGATCATTATCACAAGATGTCAGTAAACTGAGCGTTATGACAAGGAAGCTTGTCATTAAAATAGATATCTTTTTCATTGTTCTTTCTTTTTGATGGTTAAGATTAATTATTGTTGAATAGTGAGATCGACTCCTATTTCCATTTTGTCTAATAATGTGGTAACTTCTTTTAAATCCATTTTCAATAATGACGAAATGATATTGACGAACGGTGTAAGACTTTCTTTATTGAAATAGATATAGGTATGATCCTTTGTTGTTTGGCTGATTTCCATTGGAATACCATTCTTTAGCCATGACATTAGCATAGTGAAAGTGGCATCGTCTACCTTTAAAATATACGTCAGTATTTGATTGTTCAGAACAGTATTGAGAGCGCTTAATGCTAGCTTCAATCGTACTGGATCAGATTTGATAAGTGCTTCGCCAATACCGATGATGAGTTGATTATCTATTTCTTGTCCATTATTTTGAGTGATAAGGGAGATGATGGCGGGTATGTTTAATTGTAATACAAATGAATTATCATCTGTTTGATTCCAATAAGCTAATCCTATAGGGGAAGGAACATAGGTACGTTGTCGAAGCAGGCTTTTAAACTCTGCGTCTGTTTTATTTGCATTAGCAATCTCTATAATTTCATCAAAGTTTATGGAACTGGTAGTATAATTGGCAGTAACAAGCCCATTTCTCTCTAACGTTAAATCTTTCAATATATAAGGGAAAAGTACGTCTAAAACATTGGTTGCCATCTGTTTTATTTGTAGGATGATCGGTTTTATCGACTCGCTTTCTTCTTTTACTGTTATGTTTACATAACTAGCTCCACTATTGCGTACTGTTACTTCTTCGGTTGTTGTGTGTGAGTAGGCGGGGAATACGTATGTATTCGCAACAGAACCGTAATGAGCCATCGTCACCTCAAGCGACAATTGCATAGCTTTCGGTGTGATTCTACCGCTATATTTAACTTCAGCCCCAGTTTCCGTAACGCTCGTCCCATTGAATGTATATGCATCTTTTTCTCCACTTTCATTCAATTGCACATCATTGATTGGAGTTGTGTTTTCTCCCGGAATTACATTGTTTAATGTCAGTGTTCCTGTCTCACTGTCTTCCGTTTTAAAGTTGACTGTTTTTCCAGCCAATTTCTCTCCGCTGTAGGTTAGGTCTAAAGTGTATGGCTTGATATACGAACCATATTCCTGGCTGATTTCTCCCGGCCAAAAGAGTTTGTCGTTGTAGGTTTTTTCGCAGGAAACCAAGAGTAAAGCCATACAGGCGACATAAAATAGTTTCTTAGAAGTTTTCATTCTCTTTTAGTTTTTATTAGAATATTAATTAAAACTCTGCAAAGGTCGTTTAATGTTTATTCGCTATCAAGCTCCATATTTGGGATTCAATGTTCTATATTTGCTATTTTAATTCGTATAATCTAATGAAATATTAAATAGATGTTCTATTTGTTAGATATGTTGTTCTATTCTTAATGTGCTATAACAAAGGTCTCAAAAGAAAAACTATCTTTGGGCAACTTAATTTTTTTTGGTTATGATAATAGATGGTAATCTTCCTAAATTTGATCTTCCTATTGATTTTATAGCGGACGATAGTATTACTGGTGATATATTAAATATGTATAGTCGATTTCCCTGTCAGATAAAAGCCGGGCTTTTTATACTTTGTACGGAGGGAACTGTTCGTGCCACCATAAATTTGTTGGAGGTAGTCATTCGTCGAAATGACTTTATCACTCTTCTTCCTAATTCATTTATCCAAATACATGAAGTATCTTCGGATACCCGTGTTTGCTTTGCCGGATTTTCTTCTGAGTTTGTCGCTTCAGTGAATTATGTCGATTCGTTGTTGGGCTTATTGCCAAACATACTGAATACTCCGGTTGTTCCTTTACCGGAAGAAATTGCAACTTTGTATCGTAATGCTTATAGCTTATTAATCAGGGCTTATTCTTTGCCTAATACATTGGAAAATAAAGAAATCCTTCGTTCTATTCTTACTATCTTTTTTCAAGGAGTGAAAGAGTTGTATAGTCGACAACAAACAGTAGTGAATGAACCTCTCAAACGTGAACATGAGTTATATCGGCAATTTGTTCAAATATTAATGGCGAATTACACAAAAGAGCATGAAGTTGCTTTCTATGCCGATAAATGCGGAGTGACACCGGCACATTTCTCCAGTACAATTCGAAAGGCAAGTGGGCATAGTCCGTTGGTGATTATTACAGGTATGATAATAATGAATGCTAAGGCACAATTAAAATCTACCCGTTTACCGGTGAAAGAAATAGCATTCTCGTTAGGCTTTAGCAATTTGTCTTTCTTCAATAAATATTTTCGGAAGCATGTAGGGATGACTCCACAGGAATATAGAGAGAAGTAATTATGAAATAAAAGAACGGTATTCCTGCACATTTGTGTAGGGATACCGTTTCCTATATTAGTCAGTTATGTTTTTTAATACTATTTTCTGGCAGACTTATTTGATACCCAGTTTCTTGGCAATTTCCTTAGGAAGCGCATCCTTGTGTACTAGAATATTCATAGTCTTATAAGCAACAAAGGCTTTGGAGGCATACCAGATACCGTTATATTTGCCGGCTTTTCCCCAAGAATTCTTTACCATGAAATATTCTTTCCCTGTCTGATCTTTGGCGATTCCATAGATTTGCATTCCGTGGTCATCTGTTGTTTCCCAGTTATCAAAAGCAGCCTGACGCATTTCTTGAGTAATTTCCATTTCCGGTGATGGTTTGCTACTCAATTCTCTGCGTTTGTCGGCAGGAGTCATACCTGTCCAACGGACCATGTCCGAACCGGAAAGTTCAGCTCCTTTGATGATATCCGGCATAACGGCGGTACCGTTGCGGCTGAACCCTTGTTCACTGACATCACTACCCCATGCAAAAGTATATCCTTTCTTTACGGCATTGTCCATTACAGCCATCAGTTCATTGATTGGCAGGTTGTATGACAGACCGTTACGCCAATTATCCTGAACTTCTACGGCAAATTGAGTATAGAACGGATGATGAGTATAAGAAGTCAGTGATACATAGTCATCGCAGTTCAGACCAAGTGATTCGGCGAAACTTTTCGGCGTATATTCTTTTCCTTTGTAAGTGAACTTCTCAGGACATTCTCCCAAATATGTATCATAAATAGCTGTCAGACCGTTTTTCCAAACCGGAGTCAATTTGCTTAACTTGCCTTTGGCTATTGCATTAATGTATCCTTCGGCAACTGCGTCCAGTTCATTGTGCACCGGTAGAGTATCGCCATACATGATACCCGGCATTACTTCTTGCGGAACGATACCGTAATTCTTAATACAATACATCACATCATAGAAACTTCCACCCGGTGAAAAAGAACTGTCGCCATGATAGCGTACATAATTCACTCCACGATCTTCCATCGTTTTGTGTACTACGAACATTTCAGAAAGGTCATATTCACCTTTTCCTAGCCGGAGTAATTCGGACTCTACGAATCCAAGAGTAGAGAAACTCCAGCAGGTGCTCGAACGGTTCTGGTTCTTAACGGAAGTAATCGGATTTTCTTTCACTGTCGTGAAAACGAAGCCCTCTTCGGGTTTTGTGTCTTGTGCCGTCATGTTTAGGCTGAATAAGCCCAAAGCAGCGATAAGGATACTCTTTTTCATTCTTATGACATTAATATTAAATTTGTTTTGGCTACAAATATAAGGATTCCTCTTTTGATAACCATCCGTTTGAATTAATATGTATAAAAAAAGAATGAATATTAGTATATTGGGGTACGAAAATACCGCTTTGCTGTTACAACAAAGCGGTATAGGTAGATACATCATTAGATGTGTGCTATTCTTTCTTTTCCTTATCTTTGGATGTTACTATGTAATCTTCTTTAATGAATTCATCGTAGACACGTTTCGGATGGTCGAACGGTGCAGTTCCGTTTTTCTGTTCGTTGAAGTTGTCCCGGCGGAATTGTTTTAATTTCAGATTGTCTTCTGCGTACTCTCTAAGTTTCTTAGGCTCGTTTCCATAAAGTGAACTTTCGGTCACATCGGAATTGAGCAAACTCTCTTTGGGGGTAATAGTCGGCAGAAGTACTTGTTCCAATAGTCCACGATAGGCTCCGTTATATTCGCACCATACGATGTCATTGGTTACGAATATGCGATAGGAGTACTTTGACCATGCGGTTTTGATTTCGATGGACGTAGCATAAATCTCAATAGTGGCTTCTGAACCATACGCCTGGTCACGGATCACAACGGTCGTCCGACCGCTAAGTTCTTCCTTCACGGAAGTTTGCCATTTTTCGGAATTCATGATTTCTTCGATGATTTCCGGGAACTTTTCTTTAATTTCAAACTGTATTCTCATGGTGCTTGCCTGCGGGCAGGACTTTTTAAATTTTTCCTCCTTAAACAATTAAGCTAGCCTAAAGTTACATATATTGAACCGAAAAAACAAGTATCTGTTTAAATATTTGCTATTTTTGCCCAACAATCAGCCTTTTTGTTTGAATTTGTCATAAATATGCAATAAAATACAAAGACTTGTTTATGCAACATAGAGTGTGAAAACGAGAATGGGAGTAAGGATATGAAAGATTTGAAAGTAGATGAATCTATAGGATTGGTATTGGAAGGCGGAGGTATGCGCGGTGTGTTTACTTGTGGTGTACTCGACTATCTGATGGATCACAATATTCGTTTTCCTTATACGATAGGAGTATCGGCAGGAGCGTGTAATGGGTTGTCGTATGCTTCCCGTCAACGGGGACGTGCCAAATACAGCAATATTGACCTGTTGGAGAAATACAACTATATCGGTTTGAAGTATTTACTCAAGAAGCGTAACATTCTCGATTTCGATTTACTTTTCAATGAGTTCCCCGAGCATATCCTTCCTTACGATTATGAAACTTATTTTGCTTCATCCGAACGTTTTGTGATGGTGACTACGAATTGCGTGACGGGAGAGGCCAATTACTTTGAAGAGAAGAAAGATAAAAAGCGAGTGATCGATATCGTTCGTGCTTCCAGCAGTCTGCCTTTTGTTTGCCCTATTGCCTATGTAGACGGTATACCGATGCTCGACGGAGGAATTGTAGATTCCATTCCCCTGCAACGGGCTATTGCGGATGGTTGCACACATAATGTCGTTGTACTTACCCGTAACAGGGGGTATCGGAAAGATTCGAAGGATATTCGCATTCCGGCATTTGTTTATCGGAAATATCCGAAGTTACGTGAAGCGTTGAGCCGTCGTTGTGCTGTTTATAATGAACAATTGGAAATGGTGGAGCGTATGGAAGACGAAGGAAAGATTATCGTTATCCGCCCATTGAAGCCTGTGGTGGTAGACCGTATTGAAAAGAATGTGCGCAAACTGACGGAATTTTATGAAGAGGGATACGCATGCGCACAGGCTTTGTCTCATTATTTTTCTACTTTTTTTCCCGATTAATTCGATTTTAAGTCTTTATTAATTCCTTTTAGTGGGATTTATTAAGGGGTGCTCCTTTACTTTGCTGAAAAATAGTATTGGAGAGCTTTTAATATAACATGAAAAACAAAGGAATATGGTAAAAAGATTTAGTTGGTTGTTTTTTTGTTTATTGTTTTCAGTAGGTATAACAGCCAAAGGTGGAGGCAGGCAATATAACTCTTATAAGGGGTTAGTGATGGCCGGTTATCAAGGGTGGTTCAATACCCCTGATGACGGCTCCGGCCGCGGCTGGCATCATTATAATGGTCCGAAGGGTTTTCGTCCCGGTTCCTGTTCAATTGATTTCTGGCCGGAAGTGTCGGAATATAAAAAACTCTATAAGACAGAGTTTACTTTTGAGGATGGCAAACCAGCATCAGTCTTTTCTTCTTATGACGAATCTACAGTCGAACTTCATTTTAAGTGGATGAACCAATATGGGGTGGATGGAGTATTTATGCAACGCTTTGTTTCCGAAATTCGGAATGGAAGCGGATTGAAATATTTCAATAAAGTCCTCAATTCGGCAATGAAGGCAGCAAATAAATACGAACGGGCTATCTGTGTGATGTATGACTTGAGTGGTATGAAGCCGGGAGAAGAAGGGTTGTTATTAAAAGATATTGCAGAAATCGCACGTCAATATTCTATAAAAGATCATGTCAAGAATCCTTCTTATCTATATCATAATGGGAAACCGTTGGTTACCGTATGGGGAGTTGGATTTAATGATAACCGACGTTATGGGCTGAAAGAGACGGAGCGTATTATTGACAGTTTAAAATTGCAAGGATTCAGTGTAATGCTTGGAGTGCCTACCCAATGGCGCGAACTGAAAGGAGATACAGAATCAGATCCCCACCTTCATCAGCTTATCAGAAAATGCGATATCGTGATGCCTTGGTTCGTAGGACGTTATAATGAAAACACTTATCCAAAATTTCAAAAATTGGTAGAGGCGGATATCCAATGGGCAAAGAAGAATCAAGTGGATTATGCTCCATTGGTATTTCCAGGTTTCTCGTGGGGCAATATGAAAGGTCAAGATCACAATTCATTCATGACTGCTTATAATGCGCTGAATAATGTGCCTTGTACGCTGAATTCCTGGCTTTTGCAGAAGGTGCTGCGTCGGGATTGGGGATTTCAGGGATATGTGGTATCCGATTGCGGAGGACCTTCTTTATAAGCACTTGCCGGTCATAGTGAACGCATGGTATCCCGGTGAACAGGGAGGAACGGCAGTTGCAGAGGTTTTGTTTGGAGACTATAATCCGGCGGGTCGTTTACCGCTGACTTATTACAAGTTTTTGGAGGAACTTCCACCCTTTGATGATTATGATATAACCAAAGGACGTACTTATCAGTATTTTAAGAAAGACGTGCTCTATCCGTTTGGTTACGGGCTTAGTTATACGACTTTTAAATATAGTAATCTGGAAGTAACTGATGCGGGAAAAACGGTGAATGTATCATTCACGTTGAAGAATACGGGTAAGCGGGCTGGCGATGAAGTGGCGCAAGTTTATGTTAAATTGCCGGAAGTCGCAGGTGGTATGCAAGCTATCAAACAGTTGAAAGGTTTCCGACGTATTGCTTTAAAGGCAGGAGAAAGTAGAGATTACGGTTGATAAAGAGCAACTTCGGTATTGGGATGAAAAACAGATCTGTTTTGTTGTGCCGCAAGGTTCGTTTACTTTTATGGTAGGGGCTTCATCCAGTGATATTCGTTTGGAGAACACTGCAAATTTGTAGTGTTCGTTATCTTAAAGTAGTTTTCGTTATCATGTGATAAAAAGGAAGGGTGTCTTGAAAATAGGAGGAGATAGTAAATATTAGGATGAAATATCGTTTAATATCTGATTAATTATACCTGCTCTTGCTTTTCATAGATAGATTTCGTATCTTTATAATTTTTACTCCTTTTGAAAAGGAGTGGTTGTCTTATAAGGTGACATTTGTCACGCTATAAAGTGCCATTTATCCCTTTACAAGGTGACAATGGTCACGTTATAAGGGGACCACTTCCCGGCTACATAAAAGTACCAAGTTTTTCGCACTGAAAGTTTTTAATCTCCGCACTGAAAAGTCTTATACAATAAGAGATTTCGGATAAGAATCAATGAGAAACCCTACCGTAAATAGAAGCTTTTAGGCTTATTGCTTTACGGTAGGGCTTTTTCAAAATAAGGTTGACATCATTTGAAACAAAGTTTATAGACGAAGGCAAAGATAGCTCCTATCTTTGCCTTCGTCTATAAACTTTGTTGAGTTCTGATATAAGAATACTTTGTTACCATAGAAACTATGTCAATGCACTCATGTATAAAGATGGGGAATACCATTTGTATTTTCAATATAATCCATCAAATAGTACTCTATGCAACATATATTACAGCCTTTGAAACATTTTTTTTAGTCGATTGATATAAATCAACCGTAATTTGCATCATCGATAAAGATAAAATTCGTACTTTTAAATTAATAACATCAAACTAATGCTCAGTATTATGAAGAACAAAAAACTTCTTTGCAGCGTTTGTTTCCTGTTTACTCTCATGTCAGCCCTCTGCGGGCAAAACATAACAGTGAAAGGAAACGTTACTTCCAAAACGGATGGCCAGCCGATTATTGGCGCTTCCGTCATTGAGACTATATCCACAACTAATGGAACGATTACCGATTTTGACGGTAACTTCACGCTTTCTGTTCCTACTAATGCTACTTTAAAGATTTCGTATATCGGTTATAAGCCCGTGACTGTGAAAGCGGCTGCCTCTATCCAAGTTTTATTGGAAGAAGATACGCAAATGGTGGATGAAGTGGTGGTGACAGGTTATACTACTCAGCGTAAAGCCGATTTGACTGGTGCGGTATCTGTGGTAAAAGTTGATGAAATTCAGAAACAAGGTGAAAACAATCCGGTAAAAGCACTCCAAGGGCGTGTTCCCGGTATGAATATTACTGCTGATGGTAATCCAAGTGGTACGGCTACTGTTCGTATTCGTGGTATCGGTACATTGAACAACAACGACCCTCTTTATATCATTGATGGTGTGCCTTCTAAAGCAGGTATGCATGAACTGAATGGAAATGATATTGAATCTATCCAGGTTCTGAAAGATGCGGCTTCTGCTTCTATTTATGGTTCGCGTGCCGCAAATGGTGTTATCATCATTACTACTAAACAAGGTAGGAAAGGACAGATTAAGATTAATTTCGACGCTTCGGTTTCCGCATCTATGTACCAGTCTAAATTAGATATGATGAATACTGAGCAATATGGGCGTACATTATGGCAAGCCAATGTGAACAGTGGTAAGAATCCGAATGCTAATTCTATCGGTTATCAATATGATTGGGGATATAATGCTGAAGGCTATCCTGTGTTGGATAACATCTATGTTCCCAAATTTATTGATGATGCCAATACAATAGCAACAGGTGATACGGACTGGTTTGATGAAATCACACGTACCGGCTTTATTCAACAATACAATCTTTCGTTGAGTAATGGAACGGAAAGAGGTAATTATTTCTTTTCTCTGGGATATTATAAAAATGACGGTTTGATTGAATATACAAACTTCGACCGTATTTCTGCACGTATTAATAGTGATTATAAGGTGATAGATAATATTCTGACTATCGGTGAGCATTTCACTCTGAACCGTACGACGGAAGTCCAAGCTCCAGGGAATATCATGAGTGACGCCATGATTGCCCTTCCCATGATTCCCGTACACACTGTGGATGGAACGAATTGGGGAGGTCCCAACAGTACTATGCCCGACCGCCAAAATGTGGCTCGTGTAATTTATGATAATCGGAACAACCGATATACTTATTGGCGTTTGTTCGGTGATGCGTATGTAAACCTGAACCCGGTGAAAGGACTTAATATCCGTTCCACTTTTGGATTGGACTATGCACAGAAGTATCAACGTAATTTTACGCTTCCTTACAACACCGGTTTCCTGAACAGTGATAAGGATGCGGTTGAGATGAAACAGGAGCATTTCACCAAATGGATGTGGAATGCTGTGGCCACTTACGAATTGGAGATTGGCAAACATCGTGGAGATGTTATGGCAGGTATGGAGTTGAATCGTGAAGACGACATAAACTTTGCTGCTTACCGTGAAGGATTTGCGATTCTGACTCCCGATTATATGTATCCTTCCGCAGGAGTAGGACAGTCACAGGCAAGTGGCGGAGCAGGTGGTTTCTCACTAGTTTCTTTCTTCGGAAAACTGAACTATTCGTATGCTGATAAATATTTACTTTCATTTACCCTCCGTCGTGACGGGTCTTCCCGTTTTGGTAGCAATAATAAATATGCTACTTTCCCTTCCGTTTCTTTGGGATGGCGTATTAGTCAGGAGGCTTTTATGGAAAAAACTAAAGATGTGATTGACGATTTGAAAATTCGTGCGGCTTGGGGACAAACCGGTAATCAGGATATTGAAAATTACGCACGCTATTCTATCTACGAATCTAAATACGGTACAGGTAATCCTCCTACTTATGGAACTTCTTATGATATTACCGGAAGTAACGGCGGTAGTTTGCTTCCTTCCGGATTTGTGCGTACTCAGATTGGAAATGACGATATCAAGTGGGAAACTACTACACAAACCAATGTCGGTATGGATTTCAGTTTGTTTAATCAGACATTGTATGGCTCTGCCGAATATTACTATAAAAAAACAACGGATATTTTGATAAAACCGTCTTACATCGGTATTCTTGGAGAAGGTGGCGGGCAGTGGAGAAATGCCGGTTCGATGGAAAACAAGGGCTTTGAGTTTAATTTGGGCTATCGCAATAAGACGGCTTTCGGGCTTAGCTATGATATTAACGCGAACCTCGGTTTGTATCGGAACAAGATTTTGTTTGTACCGGGTGAAGTGGCTTCTACCGGAGATTTCGGTGGTGACGGGGTGATGAACATTATTGGTCATTCTATTAATATGAGAGCCGGTTACATTGCCGACGGCATTTTCAAGTCACAGGAAGAAGTGGACAATCATGCCGATCAGACCGGAAAAGGCGTAGGGCGTATCCGCTATAAAGATTTGGATAATAATGGTGTTATTGATACTAAGGACCAGACTTGGATCGGAAATCCGAATCCTGATTTCACGTATGGACTCAATATCTATCTGGAATATAAGAACTTTGATTTGACTATGTTTTGGCAAGGTGTGCAGGGAGTGGACGTTTACAATGAGGTGAAGAAGAATACCGACTTCTGGTCGGTAGGCGATATGAATGCTAATCGTGGCACCCGTCTGTTGGGAGCATGGACTCCGCAGAATCCGGGATCGGATATTCCTGCCGTTTGTTTGGAAGACTTGAATAATGAAAAGAGAATTTCCAGTTATTATGTAGAAAACGGTTCTTATCTGAAACTTCGGAATTTACAATTAGGTTATACATTGCCGACAGATATCTCGAAGAAAATAAAGATGGAACGTTTGCGATTCTATTTCAGCGCACAAAATTTGCTGACCATCAAAAGTAAGAACTTTACCGGTATGGATCCGGAAAATCCGAATTTCGGTTATCCGATTCCTCTCAATCTTACGTTCGGTTTCAACATAGGTTTTTAATTCATTAAATAACGATAATTATGAAAATCAAGAATATATATATATCCTCTTTGCTGTTGGTAGCCTCGTTGGTCGGTACTACCGGTTGCAATGACTTTTTGGAAAGAGACTTACAGGGAAGTTCTGACGAGGGACAAACGATTAGTCCCGATAATGTGGACAATCTGGTAATTGCTGCTTACGCTCACATGGTGTCCGGTGAGGATATGAACAGTCCTTTCAGCCTTTGGCCGTATGGAAATGTCCGTGCAGATGATGGCTTATAAAGGCGGGGCAAACTCCGAAGACGGTTCGCATTTCCATTTTCTGGAGATTGCTACGGGGATGACTACTGACAATTGGGCTTTTGATGATATCTGGTATCGTCTTTATTCGGGGGTGGCACGTGCCAATGCTGCTTTGAAATCTTTGGATGGTATGGATGCAAATACTTATCCGCAGAAGAATGAACGTATCGGTGAGATGCGTTTCTTACGTGGTCATTATATGTTTCTGTTGAAAGTGATGTTCAAGCATATCGTTTATGTAGATGAAACGATTCCTACTTCGGACTATACCAAGATTTCTAACCGCCAGTATACTAACGACCAACTTTGGCAGAAGATAGCAGATGACTTTAAGTTTGCATATGATCATCTTCCCGATACACAAGTGGAAAAAGGGCGTCCTACGCAGGCTGCTGCATCGGCCTATCTGGCAAAGGTGATGCTTTACAAAGCTTATCGCCAGAATGAAAAGAATGAAGTGACCGAAATTAATGAAGATGATTTGAAAGCTGTAATTACGTATACGGATAATGCTATCATGACTGCCGGAGGTTTTGGTCTGGAAGAAGATTTTGCATATAATTTTCTGCCGCAATATGAGAACGGAAAGGAATCTATTTGGGCTGTCCAATATTCGCAGGATGATAATACGATGTATGGCAACTTGAACTTTGGTAATGAGTTGACAGCTCCGCAATTCTTCGGGTGTTGTGATTTTCAGAAGCCTAGCCAAAACTTGGTGAATGCTTTCCGCACGGAAAACGGTAGGCCGATGTTCGATACTTACAATGAGAAAGATAATTATGATGTGCAAGGCAACTACGATCCCCGTTTATTCCACACGGTGGCGATTCCGGGATTTCCTTATAAGTATAATGTGAACTATATTTTTGATAAGACGTGGACACGTAACGAACAGGAATATTATGGTCTTTACTCATCTTTAAAAGAGAATGTGGACCCCGATTGTTCTTGCCTGAAGAAAGTGAATTCTCCGTTTGTTGCTAATTCGATGAACCGTATTGTATTGCGTTATGCAGATGTAGTGCTGATGCGTGCCGAGGCATTGATTCAGTTGAATCGTTTGTCGGAAGCATTGCCGTTGGTCAATGAGATACGTAACCGTGCAGCCCGTAGTACTACGCTTGTTTTTGATTATGGGGCAAGTTTTAAAGTAGAACCGTATACAATGGCCGAATGGACTGATCGGGACATTGCTATGAGAGACCTGAAATGGGAACGTCGTCTTGAACTGGCATTGGAAGGAAGCCGCTTCTTTGATTTAGTTCGTTGGGGAGATGCGGCAAAAGTGATGAATCAATATTATGCGTCGGAAGCTAGTCGTCGTTCTTATTATTCGGATGCAAATTTTACAGCAGGAAAGAATGAATATCTGCCTATTCCTCAGAAGCAGATCAATTATAGTGGTGGTTTGTATCAGCAAAATAATGGTTGGGAGAAATAATAAATGGGAATTATGAAGACTTTGATAGATAAAATATATATGGTGTTACTGGCTGCACTTTTACTTTCTGCAGTTGGATGTAGTGATGATGATGACACATCGTTGGCTTTGAATGGTGATACATGGATTACTTCTTTCCATATCGAAGGTTATGATAACTTTATCGTTGAGCAGGATAATCAGGCGAGAAGCATTAAAGTACATGTGGAAGATAATACAGATGTGACAAATTTAATTCCGGTATTTACTTTGTCCGAAGGGGCTACGGCGAATTTGGAAAGTGGTAAACCTGTTAACTTTACAATGCCTGTAGTGGTAAAAGTCACAAACGGAAATGTATTTATGAATTATACGATTTCCGTAGAATTGGATAAGCCGCAGATTACTGGATTTATGATAGGAGAGTATGCGGGCAGAATTGATGAAACAAACAAGGAAATCGTTGTGTATGTACTTGAAGACATGGATATTACCGCTTTGTCTCCAGTCGTTACTGTTCCTGATGGTGCTACGGTAAGCCCGTTGTCAGGCACTACATTGGATTTCACTACACCTAAAGAATATACGGTTACAAATCATTTGAATGCAGCCACTTATACGGTGAAGGTAGAAAAGGTAAGAACTTTTGTTTCAATGGCATTTATCGGAACTGCTGCAACTATTGATGAACTGACTAATAATGAAGAAAAAGCCGCTGCTCAATGGATGTTGGATAATATGCCGGGAGCAAGGTATATTTCATATTCAGATTTGAGGGATGATAACCCGAAAGTGAAACTTGATCCGGAACAGATAAAAGTCATTTGGATTCATGATGATAATCCTATCTATGATGATAATGGATTTAATTGGAATTCAAAGAATAATATTAAGAATTATTATCAGACAGGTGGAAATTTGTTATTATCTCGTGGAGCTTTACGATATATTGTAAAAGATCGGTGGGCTATTTCTATGGATGGTAGAGATCCTAATAATCAATTTAGGAGTGAAGATTCTCAGACTGTTACAGAAAAACCTTGGGGCTTTTCAATAGAGGGTATCTCTCATGAAATATTTGATGGCTTAGTAACTGAGGATAATTCTAATATTTATTTAATAAATACAGGTTATCATATTTTTAATTGGGTATTTCAATGGTGTATAGATTGGGAACCTTATTGGGGAATAGAAGGATGGAGACAACAAACTGGTGCAATAGAGTTGGGGTATGATGTTTCCAATCACAATGCAGTGCCTATCGCTGAGTTCCCTTCTCGCCAGATAGGAGGAAATAGTAGTGGAAAGGTAATATGTATTGGCATGGCAGCTTATGATTGGTATGATGAAAACCAATCAGATAATCAATATCGTGGTAATATCGAGAAGCTTACCTCTAATGCACTCGATTACTTAAGCAAGTAAAGTATAATCTGATAAAGAAAAGCAAATTATGAAAACTATGATATTAATGGCTTCAATATTGTGTCTGTCAATATCGTTTGCTGCTTGCAGCGATGATAACAGTCCGGTAATCACAGATAAAAATCTGAATGAAACGACAACATTCTTTAGTTCGACGGAATCGAACAATTATACGACTTATTACAAACCTTATGTTGGTTATGTAGGTGATCCAATGCCTTTTTTTGATCCGGTAAGTAAAGAGTTTCGTATTCTTTACCTTCAGGATGATCGTGACGGTAATTCTACTATCTATCATCCTATCCACGAATTGGCAACTACGGATGTGGCAAACTATATCTCTTTCCGCGAAGCAATACCATGCGGAACAGCAGTAGAAGATGATCCGGCTATCGGGACAGGAAGTACTGTTTATGATGAGGCTACGAAAACTTATTATACTTTTTATACAGGACATAAAGCTACCGAACCTCGTGAAGTAATATTGTTGGCTACTTCCAAAGATTGTAAAACCTGGACTAAAGACCGTTCATTCCGTTTATCGGCTCCAATAGAAGCAGGGTATGATAAAAATGAATTCCGCGATCCATATGTTTTTTATGATGCAACTGCGCAATGTTATAGGATGTTAGTTTCTGCTCTGAAAAATGGGGATGGATATATCATTGAGTTTACTTCTACCAATTTGCATGATTGGGATTTAAAACCGGAACCGTTCTTCAATAATATTTGGGGGCGTTTCTATGAATGTCCGGATGTTTTTCAGATGGGAAGTTATTGGTATATGGTTTATTCTTCACAAGGAACAAAAAATGAACCGGCCGTTGTCCAATATTTCTATGCGCAGACTTTGGAGGAATTGAAGGGAATAGCTGTAGAGAATGGGCAGTTCCCTACTTTCGTACCCCACGAAGGATGGTTAGATGGAGTTAGTTTTTATGCTGGAAAAACAGCGGGCGATGATACAAATCGTTATCTTTGGGGATGGTGTCCGACACGTGAAGGGCAGAAAACCACAGGTACCAAAAATTGGGCAGGAGCATTGGTCGCTCATAGATTGATTCAGAACGGAGATGGAACATTAAGTTTGGATGTTCCACAAGCGATTTCCGCCAAATATTCCCAATCGGTGACATTGACTGAAAAGACGAAGGTAGGGGATGTAACGGTCAGCACTTCTTCTTATACATTGAAAGCAAATTCATTTGTCCGCTTCGCCCGTTTGAGAAACCGGAACAAAATAACCATGACTGCAACAATCCCTGAAGAGAATGAAGCCGTATTCGGACTTTCATTTGTCGATTGCAGTGATAAGGCAGAAAAGGCGCGTATTTTCATTGAAGATAAATATAATTTCCTGAAGTTGAAAGAAGTAGAAGTAAATGAGAAAACAGGTGAATGGAATGATGCGGGTGCTATAACAGAACGTGCTATAACTCCGGCTGCTGACAATGTATATCATATAGAGGTCTATACTGAAGAATCTGTGTGCGTAGTCTATATAAATGGAAGGTATGCTTTCACCAACCGTATTTATGATTTGGCTAAAAATCCTTGGGCTATTTTTTGTACTGAGGGTGAAGTGACTGTATCTGATATAAAATTGAGTACTTATTAATTGAGAAAGTAACATCTTTTATAGCGTTTGAAACAAATGTGATAGGCGCTCCGATGCATTGCGCCTATCTTTGCATTGCAACAACCAAGAAATATGATACTATTAATAATAAGTAATAACCTTAATACCATAAACATGAATGTATTTTTACCTTTGAGAAAACTTCAGGCTCTTCTGATTTGTTCCATTTTTATGAATATCTCGCTTCTGGCTTTAGCTGCAGATCCTTCTCTTTTAATAAAAGATTTAGGAGAAGGACATTGTTTGGTGCGTGTCAATACTACTCAGAAATACTTGTTATTACCGGTAGAAGATGCATCGCCTGACGTACGTATCAGTATGATTGCTGATAACAAAGAAGTGAAGAGCTTTGATGTCCGTCTGGCTATTAACAAGGTAGATTATTTTGTTCCGGTAGACCTTTCCGATTATTCCGGTAAGTTGGTTTCATTTAAATTCAAAATGAATTCAAATGATCCGGTACGTGTCAATCTTTCACCGGATAACACCGCTTGCTGTAGAGAAATGAAGTTGTCCGATACCTTCGATACAACTAATCGTGAAAAGTTCCGTCCTGTTTATCACTTCTCACCTCTTTATGGATGGATGAATGATCCCAACGGAATGGTATATAAAGACGGAGAATATCATTTGTTTTATCAACATAATCCATACGGTTCCAAATGGGGAAATATGAATTGGGGACATGCTATCAGTAAAGACTTAATCAATTGGGAACATCGGCCTGATGCTATAACCCCGGATGCGTTTGGCACTATTTTCAGTGGTTCGGCTGTGGTGGATCATAATAATACAGCTGGTTTTGGTGCAGGTGCTATCATCGCTATCTATACACAGAACGGTGATCGTCAGGTGCAAAGTATCGCTTACAGTACCGACAATGGACGTACTTTTACAAAGTATGCGGATAATCCGGTGTTGGTATCTGAAGCCCGCGATTTCCGCGATCCGAAAGTCTTTTGGTATGAAGGGACAAAACGTTGGATTATGGTACTTGCCGTAGGGCAGGAAATGCAGATTTTCTCTTCTCCCAATTTGAAAAACTGGACTTTTGAAAGCAGTTTCGGTAAGGGACAAGGTGCTCACGGAAATGTTTGGGAATGTCCGGATTTATTTGAACTTCCCGTGGAAGGTACGAATGAAAAGAAATGGGTGTTACTTTGCAGCTTGGGCGACGGTCCTTTCGGTGACTCGGCCACTCAATACTTTGTCGGAACGTTCAACGGAAAAGAATTTGTAAACGAATCACCCTCCAAAACCAAATGGATGGACTGGGGAAAAGACCATTACGCCACTGTTACTTGGAGTGATGCTCCCGACAACCGTCGCATTGCTATCGCATGGATGAGCAACTGGCAATATGCAAACGATGTTCCTACCTCTCAATACCGTAGCCCGAACTCTGTTCCTCGCGATTTGAGCCTGTTCACCGTAGATGGCGAGACTTATCTTCAGTCTGCTCCCTCTCCCGAACTGCTGAAACTGCGTGACGTCTCCAAGAAACGCTCGTTCAAAGTGAACGGAACACGTATCATCAAAGACATGATTGCCGGCAATGAGGGTGCATACGAAATAGAACTGACTATCGAAAATCAACATGCGGATGTAATCGGCTTCCGTCTCTACAATAACAAAGGCGAAGAAGTGGATATGCAATATGACATGAAAGAAAAGAAATTTTCGATGGACCGCCGCAAAAGCGGAGATGTAGGTTTCAATGAGAACTTCCCAATGTTGACCTGGACGGCTATTGAGAGTGGAAAAGACGAATTGAAACTCCGTCTGTTTGTCGACAAATCCAGTGTGGAAGCCTTTGGCGATGGCGGACGTTTTGTGATGACTAATCAGGTGTTCCCATCGGAACCTTACACTCATATCGACTTTTACAGTAAAGGAGGAGCGTATAAAGTAGATTCGTTTGTGATTTACAAGTTGAAGAAATAAGCTCATTCTCCTTACTCTATGTGCTCTTTGCCCGCTTCTTTGTTTTAGGGTGATGTACATTGCCCTATGGAAACAGAATTCATCGTATAAAAGATAAAATAATGGAAAACAGTAAAAACTCTTCCCTCTCCAAACTAGTCCCGGTGATGCTTTGCTTCTTCGCCATGGGATTTGTTGACCTGGTAGGCATTGCCTCCAATTACGTAAAGGCGGATCTTGGTCTGTCGGACTCACAGGCGAATATCTTTCCGTCATTAGTATTCTTCTGGTTTTTGATATTCTCTGTACCTACAGGTATGCTGATGAGCCGCATTGGTCAGAAGAAAACCGTATTGCTTAGTTTGATTGTGACTTTCGCTTCTCTGTTGCTACCCGTTTTTGGTGACAGCTATATGCTGATGTTGATTTCTTTTTCTTTATTAGGAATAGGAAATGCGTTGATGCAGACTTCCTTGAACCCGTTGCTTTCCAATATCGTACGTGGCGACCGTCTGGCAAGTAGCCTGACTTTCGGTCAGTTTGTGAAAGCCATTGCTTCTTTTCTGGCTCCTTACATCGCCATGTGGGGAGCGACGCAGGTCATTCCGACTTTTGATTTAGGCTGGCGCGTGTTATTCCCTATTTATATGATTGTAGCGATCATTGCCATTCTCTTGCTCAATATTACTCAGATTGAAGAAGAAAAAGAGGAAGGCAAACCGTCTACTTTCGGACAATGTCTGGCTTTGCTTGGCAAACCGTTCATCCTGCTTTGTTTTATTGGTATCATGTGCCATGTCGGTATTGATGTAGGTACAAATACTACCGCTCCAAAGATTCTGATGGAACGTCTTGGCATGGGGTTGGATGACGCTGCTTTTGCTACAAGCCTTTATTTTATCTTCCGTACGGCTGGCTGCTTCTTAGGATCGTTTATTTTACGCAAGATGTCAGCAAAATCTTTCTTTGGCATTAGTGTGGTGATGATGTTGGTAGCGATGGCCGGATTGTTTGTTTTTCATGAAAAGACAATGATTTATGCCTGCATTGCATTGATTGGTTTTGGTAATTCCAATGTATTCTCTGTTATTTTCTCGCAGGCGTTACTCTATCTTCCGGTGAAAAAGAATGAGGTTTCCGGCTTGATGATTATGGGACTTTTCGGAGGAACAGTGTTTCCGTTGGCTATGGGAGTTGCCTCCGATGCAATGGGGCAGAGTGGGGCGGTAGCCGTAATGACGGTGGGCGTAATGTATCTTTTGTTTTATACGTTCCGTATTAGAAAATAAATTAATAACTTTGGAAACAATAAAATCTGTAAGTCATGAATAATATAATTGTAGGAATGGGCGAAGCACTTTGGGATGTGTTGCCCGAAGGAAAGAAAATTGGTGGTGCTCCGGCAAACTTTGCCTATCATGTATCGCAGTTTGGCTTTGACAGCCGCGTAGTAAGTGCCGTGGGGAATGATGAACTGGGAGATGAGATTCTGAGAGTATTCAATGAAAAGAAACTGAAAACACAGATTGAACGTGTGGATTATCCTACCGGTACGGTGCAGGTAACGTTGGATGATGAGGGTGTCCCTTGTTATGAAATTAAGGAAGGGGTTGCATGGGACAATATTCCTTTTACAGATGAACTGAAACGTTTGGCTTTGAATACACGTGCTGTTTGCTTCGGATCATTGGCACAACGCAATGAGGTGAGCCGTGCTACTATCAATCGTTTTTTGGATACAATGCCTGATATAGACGGGCAATTGAAGATTTTTGATATTAATCTCCGACAGGATTTTTATTCAAAAGAGGTTATTCGTGAGTCCTGCCAGCGTTGCAACGTGTTGAAGATAAATGACGAAGAATTAGTGACCATTAGCCGTATGTTTGGCTATCCGGGTATTGACTTGCAGGATAAATGCTGGATTTTGTTAGCTAAGTATAATCTGAAGATGTTGATTCTGACTTGTGGTATCAATGGAAGTTACGTATTTACTCCGGGAGTTGTTTCCTTCCAAGAGACCCCGAGGGTTCCCGTAGCTGATACGGTGGGAGCCGGTGATTCCTTTACAGCAACGTTCTGTGCTTCTATTCTCAATGGTAAGTCGGTTCCCGAAGCTCATAAACTGGCTGTTGAAGCTTCCGCTTATGTATGTACGCAAAGCGGTGCAATGCCGGAACTTCCACAGGTACTGAAAGATAGGATGTTATAAAAGCCTATACGATAGAATATATAATAAAACTCTCATGAGCTTCATCTCATGGGAGTTTTATTATGACCTTACATAAGAGGTATGGGTATAAAAAAAGGAGCAACGCCTTGCTCCAACCTTTGTTAACCTTAAATCTAATACTATGAAAAACACAGTGCAAAGATACGGACTTCTGTGAAACTAGCAAATAATCCAAATAAAAAGAGATGTTTTATAACATTGATTAAGTGTTTGTCTAACTCTTTATACTTTTATTAATGAAATCTGACTTTGTTGTGACATTGTTTGCGGGTAGAAGGAGGCTTGTTAATAAAGCGGATTTGAGGCTTTTTACTTTCTGTTTTTAAGAGAAAACCATTATCTTTATCCCGATATATGACAAATAGATAGTATGGTAAAAGATATAATCTACGAAAAAATACACAATACTATGGGATATTTACGTTGGATAGTGATCTTGTTTTGTTTTCTCGGAATGGTAGCCTGCCATCAAGATGTGCCGCATTTCCGTATTGGTGTGGCTCAATGTAGTGATGATTCTTGGCGGCACAAAATGAATGATGAGATTCTTCGTGAAGCCATGTTTTACGATGGGGTGGCGGTTGAAATCCGGTCGGCTGGAGATGATAACCGCAAGCAGGCGGAAGATGTCCGTTATTTTATGGATAAAGGAGTTGATTTACTTATTATCTCAGCCAACGAGGCGGCTCCGATGACTCCCGTCGTGGAAGAAGCCTATCAGAAAGGAATCCCTGTCATTTTGATAGATCGGAAGATTCTATCTGATAAATATACTGCATATATCGGTGCCGATAATTATGAAATAGGCCGTGCGGTTGGAAATTATATTGCATCAAGCTTGCAGGGAAAAGGGAATGTGGTGGAGCTTACAGGGCTGGGAGGGGCGACCCCTGCGATGGAGCGTCATCAGGGATTTATGGCAGCCATCAGTAATTTCCCGGATATAAAGCTGATTGATAAAGCGGATGCGGCATGGGAGAGTGGTCCGGCTGAAGTGGAGATGGATAGTATGCTCTGTCGTCATCCGAAAATCGATGCGGTGTATGCACATAATGACCGCATAGCTCCGGGAGCTTATCGGGCTGCCAAGAAAGTAGGTAGGGAGAAAGAAATGCTCTTTGTAGGTATTGATGCTTTGCCGGGTAAAGGAAACGGATTGGAACTTGTGCTTGACAGTGTGCTGAATGCTACTTTTATTTATCCTACAAATGGTGATAAGGTAATGCAGTTGGCTATGAATATTCTTGAAAAAAAGCCTTATCCTAGAGAAACCGTAATGAATACGGCCGTCGTAGACCACACGAATGCTCATGTCATGCAACTCCAGACTACGCATATATCTGAATTGGATCAGAAAATCGAAACATTGAACGGACGTATCGGAGGGTATTTGTCACGTGTTGCTACCCAACAGGTTGTCATGTATGGTGGTCTGGTTATCCTTTTGTTGGTGGCAGGTTTGTTATTAGTAGTATATAAATCTCTTCGCTCTAAGAATCGCTTGAACAGAGAACTTTCCGAACAGAAGAAACAGTTAGAGGAACAGCGTGACAAACTGGAGGGGCAACGTGATAAATTGGAAGAACAGAGGGATCAGCTTATACAGCTTTCTCATCAATTGGAAGAAGCGACTCATGCTAAATTGGTTTTCTTTACGAATATTTCTCATGATTTCCGTACTCCACTGACATTAGTTGCCGATCCGGTGGAGCATTTATTGGCTGATAAAACGTTGAATGGAGACCAGCATCGGATGTTGATGTTGATTCAGCGGAATGTGAATATCCTTTTGCGTCTGGTCAATCAAATTTTGGATTTTCGAAAGTATGAGAATGGCATGATGGAATATACACCTGTTCCTGTAGATATTCTTTCTTCTTTTGAGGGGTGGAATGAGTCGTTTCTTGCAGCAGCGCGAAAGAAACATATTCATTTCTCTTTTGATAAGATGGCGGATACGGACTATCACACATTGGCGGACGTGGAAAAATTGGAACGCATTTATTTTAATCTTCTTTCTAATGCTTTCAAGTTTACTCCGGAAAATGGAAAGGTAACCGTTCGTCTGTCTCCTTTGACAAAAGAGGATGGGCGTTGGATTCGTTTTACCGTTGCTAACACCGGTTCTATGATTTCTGTGGAACATATTCGGAATATTTTCGACCGTTTTTACAGAATAGATATGCATCATGCAGGTTCGGGGATTGGCTTGGCACTTGTGAAAGCTTTTGTCGAATTGCATAAAGGAACTATCTCTGTAGAAAGTGATGAAAAACAAGGAACAATCTTTACGGTTGATTTACCGATGCAGACTTGTGAGGTAACCGTTTCGGTGGATAGCCCATTGTCTTCTTCCATTGGGGCTTCGGTCTCTTCTGCGTTAAACAATGCTCAAGTAGCTGAGGAAGAGGAACCTGAAAAAGATTATGATTCTTCCAAACCTTCCGTCCTTGTCATTGACGATAATGCAGATATCCGTTCATATGTATATAGTTTGCTTCATACCGATTATACTGTTATTGAGGCTGCAGATGGTTCGGATGGGATTCGTAAAGCTATGAAATATGTTCCGGATTTGATTATTTCTGATGTGATGATGCCGGGGATTGATGGTATTGAGTGCTGTCGTAGGTTAAAAAGCGAGTTGCAGACATGTCATATTCCTGTTATTCTGTTGACTGCCTGTTCTTTGGATGAACAACGGATTCAAGGATATGACGGTGGTGCTGATTCATATATTTCCAAACCTTTTAGTTCACAACTGTTGTTGGCTCGTGTCCGTAATTTGATTGATTCGCATCGTCGCTTGAAGCAGTTCTTTGGCGACGGACAGACGTTGGTGAAAGAGGATGTTTGTGATATGGATAAGAACTTTGTGGAGAAATTCAAGTCTTTACTTGACGCAAAGCTGGGGGATTCTAATCTGAATGTGGAGGATTTAGGAAAAGATATGGGACTGAGCCGTGTACAACTTTATCGTAAGATAAAGTCTCTTACTAATTACTCTCCTAATGAGTTGCTTCGGATTGCTCGTCTGAAGAAAGCGGCTTCTCTACTTGCTTCATCGGATATGACAGTGGCAGAGATTGGTTATGAAGTAGGGTTCAGTTCTCCTTCTTATTTCACAAAATGTTATAAAGAACAGTTTGGAGAGAGTCCGACGGACTTCTTAAAAAGAAGAGGATAATAAGATTGTAATTGGTATGATTATAATAAATCCCGATAAGGTATATTTAACACTTTACCGGGATTTAGGTATGGGATAGGAAAAGAATTAGTTATAGATCAACAGACTCTTATCTGCATTACCTTGACCGTACCAATTTTGCTCATTTTTACCGCTGCTTGTTGCCCATTTCCTGAATCCGGGATAAGCTTTCAAGAAGTTGGCTTTTTCAACTGCGTGGGCTGCATTACCCGGTACTCTCAATCCCCAAATCAGACGTTCTTTACTAAAGTAGTAGTTGTCGTCTTCTTCATCTCCGTCGGATTCATATACAGGAAGTAAATTAGAATCTTTGAATGGATATTTGTAACCAACTGGCTCAATGCCATTCATGTGTATTTCTGTTCCATCATCATTACGTTTTAAGTATAAATCAAATTTATCATCCTCCAATATTTCTTCTACCTCTTTGGCAACATTGAGATCAATTGTAATAATGATTTCCGGTAAATCATTGGTTGATACTAAAGCTCCTCTTTCAGTATTAAAATACTGACTTTCACCTTTTGGAAGGTTTTTGATTAATTCGCTGCAATCAATGATAAGATAATTCTTTTTATTATCAACGTATTTAACCTCGAGTGGCTTTCTTGTTTTAGCATTTATCATTTCAACTTCAGCTTCGTGCTTTTTTATTTCTTTGAGTTTTAAATAAGGAGAATATGGGAATATTCCGCCAACAGCTTTTAAGCGTAAGCCGATAACAATCTGCTTACTTTTATAATCATTTCCTTTTTGTTTTCCGACTTCAAATTGTACCTTGTAATTTACTACAAAGTCATTGAAGTCATAATCTCCCAATGATGGAAATTGATCTTCAAACATAATTGTTCCCCAACCATTCTTAGGATGATATATTACTCCTTCCCATTTGTCGTAATCAATGTCATCTTCTATGTCATGTCCACGTGTAACTGCTCGAGATGTGGTATTGTTATTATCATTGATGGATAATGAGAAACTGCCATCAGGGTTGATTGGCATTGTTGCTTTGATCATAGCACCTGAACCATTTTTATATTGAGCATACAATGTTTTTGCATATGTAGGAATACTTAATGGTAGGCTTGAAGTTTCTGCGTATACAGGGATAGTTGCTAGTTTTTCTTCTTCACTGCATGCTTCATCCAAAAAGAATGAAACTATTGTAGGAGTAGGAATTGTAGATGACACCGTTGTCTCACTTACTTGAGTTAATTTCCATTGGAAATCCGCAGGTATGTCCAAGTCTTTCATTTGGAGTTCCTTTTCAGGCTGTTTGCTTTCATCATAAAGATTCTTCTCACAGGAACTGAAAGCTAAGGTTCCTAACAAACAAGAAGCAAATAGAACAGTCTTCTTTTTCATAATGATGTTGCTTGTCTCGTTAATAATAAAACTACTTTTATGCCACAAAGGTCGTAATAATTTGTATATAAAGCAAGTAAAGTTGCATATATTGTTTGTTGTGTCTTAATAATTTGCAAATATTCGTCTTTTTACCTAGCTTTGAGGAAGAAAAATAAGTAAAAGAGAAGGGTTAATGAAGGATTATAAAGTAGACAAGGCAAAGTTTTCTGCGTCTTTTTGTCAAGAGGTGCATCAGGTTGTTTGTGATATTCCGGTAGGAAAGGTTTCTACTTATGGAGAGATTGCCACATTATTAGGAATGCCTCAATGTTCCCGTATGGTAGGACGCGCTTTGAAACAAGTACCGGAGGGTATATCTGTTCCTTGCCATCGAGTAGTCAATGCATCGGGGCGCCTTGTACCTGGCTGGACAGAGCAAAAGCAACTCTTGCTGAAAGAAGGGATTTCTTTCAAACAAAATGGATGCGTAGACTTGAAAAAACATCTTTGGAATTACTCTGCTTCTGAATAAAATTTGCATTTTTAATCTATTTTCCTTATCTTTGTGCCAACAATATGCAAGAACAGACTGTTATTTATTTATGAAAATACTGTTTTTTACTGTTCATTGAGAGGATAATCTTATCAAATTCTATTCCTTTTAAACTACTCAGTCTGTTTTTTAATCATTTAAAAAACTCATTGGATCGTCATGTTACCATGTGACATGACTGAACCATGCGAACATTCAACTTGTTTATCGTAAGTGAGAATGAGGAACGCGGCAGTTGAAAACAAATATTATAATCTAAACCAATATATTATATGAGTAAAATAGAAATAAAGGATTTGTACCTGATCTTTGGTCATGAGAAGCAGAAAGCACTCAAGATGCTGAAAAAAGATAAGAGTAAAGCGGAAATTCTGAAAGATACCGGTTGTACGGTAGGAGTGAAAGATGCCAATCTTTCAATAAATGAAGGGGAGTTTTTTGTGATAATGGGGCTCTCGGGAAGTGGGAAATCGACATTACTGCGTTGTATTAATCGTTTGATACGTCCTACTGCCGGACAAGTCCTTGTAAATGGAGTCGATATATCTAAAATATCCGAAAAAGAACTATTGCAGGTTCGCCGGAAAGAGCTGGCAATGGTTTTCCAGAATTTTGGTCTGTTGCCTCACCGTTCTGTATTGAGCAATATCGCATTCGGCCTTGAACTTCAGGGAGTGAAGAAGGGAGAGCGTGAAAAGAAAGCGATGGAAAGTATGAAGCTTGTCGGACTGAAAGGATATGAGGATCAGATGGTAGGTGAACTTTCCGGTGGAATGCAACAGCGTGTCGGATTGGCACGTGCCTTGGCCAATAATCCCGAAGTACTTTTAATGGATGAGGCTTTCTCTGCTCTCGATCCTCTGATTCGCGTACAGATGCAGGATGAGCTACTGGCCCTACAATCAAAGATGAAAAAGACAATTGTCTTTATTACTCATGATTTGAGTGAAGCAATTAAACTAGGTGACCGTATTGCGATTATGAAAGACGGAGAAGTGGTGCAGGTAGGTACTTCAGAGGAAATCCTGACCGAACCGGCTAACGATTATGTAGCCCGTTTTGTTGAAAACGTGGATAGGAGCAAAATTATTACCGCTTCTTCTTTAATGATTGACAAACCGTTGGTGGCTCGTCTGAAGAAAGAAGGCCCCGAAGTTTTGATTCGTAAGATGCGTGCAAAGAATATAACCGTATTACCTGTAATAGATGCCGACGATAAACTGGTCGGGGAGGTGCACCTGAACGATTTGCTTAAATTACGTAGCAGGCAGGAAAAATCCATTGAAACAGTTGTGCGTACAGAAGTACATTCTGTGTTGGAGGATACAGTGTTGGAGGACATGCTTCCTTTAATGACAAAGAGCAATTCACCGGTATGGGTGATAGATGAGACACGCGAGTTTTTGGGGACAATCCCACTTTCATCTTTAATCATCGAAGTGACCGGAAAAGATAAAGAAGAAATAAACGAAATAATTCAAAACGCAATAGATTTATGATAAATATAGGACAATATATAGAGGTGGCCATCAATTGGACGATGGTACATTTTTCCACTTTCTTTGATGCCGTGAATGCAGGCATCGGTAGTTTTATTATAGGATTCCAGCACATACTTTTCGGAATACCTTTTTATATAACCATTTTGGTACTTGCTGCACTTGCATGGATGAAAGCAGGGCGTGGTACGGCAATTTTCACTGCATTAGGATTATTATTGATCTATGGAATGGGATTTTGGGAAGCTACAATGCAAACCCTAGCTCTCGTTTTATCATCTACCTGTCTGGCTCTAATTGTTGGTGTACCTTTGGGGGTATGGACGGCAAACAGTCCGCGTGCAGAGAAAATACTCCGTCCTGTTCTCGACTTGATGCAGACGATGCCTGCTTTTGTTTATCTGATTCCTGCCGTTTTGTTTTTCGGATTGGGCGCAGTGCCTGGAGTGTTTGCCACCATTATCTTTGCTATGCCTCCTGTAGTCCGCCTTACCGGATTGGGAATCCGACAGGTTCCTAAAAATGTAGTGGAAGCTTCTCGTTCGTTTGGAGCTACCCGTTGGCAGCTGCTATATAAAGTACAGCTTCCTTTGGCACTGCCCACCATCCTGACCGGTGTAAACCAGACAATAATGATGTCACTTTCTATGGTTGTAATCGCTGCAATGATTGCTGCCGGTGGTTTGGGGGAAATTGTATTGAAAGGTATCACCCAGATGAAGATCGGACTTGGATTTGAAGGTGGTATAGCGGTAGTTATTTTAGCTATCATTTTAGACCGTATCACACAAGGAATGGCAGGAAGAAAAAATAAGAAGGGTTAAAATTGCAAGAACTAAAATAAGAAAGACAGAAAACAGAAAGGAATAAAAATGAGAATATATAAATTAGTAGGAATCGTACTGACTGCTCTGCTTTTGCTGGCTTCCTGTGCAGATTCCGACCCAGATAAGAAAAAAGTAAAAATAGCCTATGCCAATTGGTTGGAAGGAATAGCCATGAGCCATTTGGCAAAAGTGGTACTGGAAGAACAAGGATACGAGGTTGAACTACAGAATGCTGATCTTGCTCCTATTTTCGTATCCATATCTGGAAAGAATTCAGATGTCTTTCTAGATGCCTGGTTACCGATAACGATGAAAGATTATATGGATCAGTACGGTGATAGCATCGAATTTTTAGGAGAAGTATATGGAGAAGCACGCGTCGGGCTAGCCGTGCCTCAATATGTTGCCATTAATTCCATTGATGAACTGGCTGCCAATAAAGATCGGTTTTCTTCTGAGATAGTGGGAATTGATGCCGGAGCAGGTATTATGAAGACTACGGACAAGGCCATCTCAACTTACGGTCTTGACGGCTATACCCTCATGACTTCAAGTAGCTCAACCATGTTGGCATCTTTGAAAAAAGCGATGGATAGGGGAGAATGGATTGTCATTACAGGTTGGACACCGCATTGGATGTTCGATCAGTTTGACCTGAAATTCCTGGATGATCCGAAAAAAGTATATGGAGATCTGGAAGAAATACATGCCATTGCCTGGAAAGGTTTCAGTAAAAAAGATCCGTTTGCCGCTGAATTTTTCGCTAATATCAAATTAACGACAGAAGAACTTAGCTCTTTTATGACAGCTATGAAAGACGCTCGAATGGATGAAGAAGAGATTGCACGCAAATGGCGGGATGAACATCGGCAGTTGGTGGATAGCTGGATACCGAAGTCTGACAACTTCGAAATTAGTTCATAACCGGTATTATAAAAATCGGTCTTATATAAAACTGGCTTGGACATAAAAAAGGGAGTCATGCGGTTGAGCAGACTCCCTTTTTATATTTATTTGAGTGTGATTAATTATTCAGCACCCCAGTTCTCTTTAGCCAGACGTTTGTAGCTGTTGTAACGCCATTTAGCGTTTGCTTCAGCAGCTTTAAACAGTTCTTCTGCTTCGTTAGGATATTGTTTCATTACAGAAGCGTAACGAACCTCACCCTTCAAGAAACCTTGGAAGTCTTCCCAATTCGGTTCTTTGCTATCCAATTGGAACGGATTCTTGCCTTCTTCTTCCAAAGCAGGGTTGTAACGCCACAAGTGCCAGTAACCGCACTTAACAGCCTTTTCTTCTTCTTCCTGGCTCTTACCCATACCAGCTTTCAGACCGTGGTTGATACACGGAGCATAAGCGATAATCAAAGATGGTCCCGGATATGCTTCTGCTTCACGGATAGCTTTCAGAGTCTGAGCTTGGTCAGCACCCATCGCAATCTGAGCAACATATACATAACCGTAAGTAGTAGCCATCAGACCGAGGTCTTTCTTACGTACGCGCTTACCTGCAGCAGCAAACTTAGCGATAGCGCCTACCGGAGTAGCCTTAGAAGACTGTCCACCAGTGTTGGAGTAAACTTCAGTATCCAGAACGAGGATGTTAACGTCCTTACCGGAAGCGATTACATGGTCAAGACCACCGTAACCGATATCGTAAGAAGCACCGTCACCACCGATAATCCATTGGCTGCGTTTTACAAGATATTGTTGCAGTTCAGCGATTTGCTTGCAGTGATTGCATTTATCCTTGTTAGCTTCAACCATCGGGATGATCTTAGCTGCCAATTCCTTAGTCTTGTCTGCATCTAACATATTGTTGATCCATTCAGCGAACAATTCTTTAGCTTCAGCAGGAGTACAGTCAGCAGCAATAGCTTCGTTCATTACTTTCACGATACGTGCACGCATCTTTTCGTTTGCCAATTCCATACCCAGACCGAATTCGCAGAAGTCTTCGAACAGTGAGTTAGCCCAAGCAGGACCGTGTCCGTTTTCGTTCTTTGTATAAGGTGTAGAAGGAACAGAACCGGAATAGATAGAAGAACATCCGGTAGCGTTAGCAACCATTTCACGGTCACCGAACAATTGAGAAATCAATTTTACGTACGGAGTTTCACCACAACCGGAGCAAGCACCTGAGAACTCAAACAACGGAGTAGCGAACTGAGAGTTCTTCACGTTGGCTTTGATGTCAACAAGATGTTGTTTAGTCTTCACGTTGTCAACGCAATAAGTCCAGTTTTCAGCTTCAGCCAACTGACTTTCAAGGTGTTTCATTGTCAATGCCTTGCCACCCTTCTTCGGATTACCCGGACAGATGTCAGCACAGTTACCGCAACCCAGACAGTCGAGAACGTCAACCTGAATACGGAATGTCATACCGTCGAATACTTTACCTACGGCTTTCAGTTGTTCGAACTTAGCACCCTTCTGTTCTTCAGCATCGAGTACGAACGGACGGATAGAAGCGTGAGGACAAACATATGCACACTTATTACACTGTATACAGTTTTCAGGATTCCATTCTGGAACGAATGCAGCTACACCACGTTTTTCATATTTAGCAGTACCTTGATACCAAGTACCGTCTTCGATACCCTTGAATGCAGATACTGGCAACAAGTCACCGTCTTGTGCATTGATCGGACGAACTACTTCGTTGATGAATGCAGGATCGTTGTTTTCAACTTTAGCGTCATCCGGCAGGTTAGCCCAAGCAGGATCAACAGTCAAAGTCTTGTATTCACCACCGCGGTCAACGGCAGCATAGTTCTTGTTAACAACGTCTTCACCCTTCTTGCCGTAAGACTTAACGATGAATTTCTTCATCTGTTCAACAGCTTGTTCAACAGGAATAACGCCTGTGATACGGAAGAATGCAGATTGAAGGATAGTGTTGGTGCGGTTACCCAAACCAATTTCCAGTGCAATCTGTGTTGCGTTGATATAGTATACAGAAATATTGTTCTGTGCGAAATATTTCTTCACCTTGTTAGGCAGGTTCTTAGCCAGTTCTTCACCTTCCCAGATAGTGTTCAGCAAGAAAGAACCGTTCTTACGCAAACCGCGAGTTACGTCGTACATGTGCAGGTAAGCCTGAACGTGACAAGCAACGAAGTTCGGAGTGTTAACCAAATAAGTGGAACGGATCGGAGTATCACCGAAACGCAAGTGAGAACAAGTGAAACCACCTGACTTCTTAGAGTCGTATGAGAAGTAAGCCTGACAGTGTTTGTCAGTGTTATCACCGATAATTTTCACAGAGTTCTTGTTAGCACCTACTGTACCGTCAGCACCCAGACCGTAGAATTTAGCTTCGAACATACCTTCACCGCCCAATGCGATTTCTTCTTCTTGCGGAAGAGAAGTGAAAGTAACGTCATCTACGATACCGATAGTGAAGTGGTTCTTCGGCATTGGCATAGCCAAATTTTTGAATACTGCGATGATCTGTGCAGGAGTAGTATCTTTTGACCCCAGACCGTAGCGACCGCCAACGATAACAGGAGCATTTTCAACACCATAGAAGCAATCTTTAACGTCAAGATAAAGAGGTTCACCGTTAGCACCCGGTTCTTTTGTACGGTCAAGAACTGCGATAGTCTTAGCAGTCTTAGGTACAGCAGCCAAGAAGTGTTTAGCAGAGAACGGACGATACAAGTGTACGGCAACCAAACCTACTTTCTCACCGTTTGCTACCAAGTAGTCGATAGCTTCGCGGGCAGCTTCTGTTACAGAACCCATAGCGATAATTACGCGTTCTGCATCTTCAGCACCGTAGTAGTCGAACAAACCATATTTGCGGCCTGTAATCTTAGAAATTTCATTCATGTATTCTTCTACGATAGCAGGAACTGCTTCATAGTAGTTGTTGCATGATTCACGATGTTGGAAGAAGTGGTCAGGGTTTTCAGCCATACCACGAGCAACCGGATTCATCGGATTCAGTGCACGGGCACGGAATTCAGCCAAAGCTTCCTGGTCGATCAGCGGAGCCAAGTCCTCATTTTCCAACATTTCGATCTTCTGGATTTCGTGAGAAGTACGGAAACCATCGAAGAAGTTCATGAACGGAACGCGTGATTTGATAGTAGCCAAGTGGGCAACACCGGCCAAATCCATAACTTCCTGTACGGAACCTTCAGCCAACATAGCGAAGCCAGTCTGACGGGCTGACATTACGTCTTGGTGGTCACCGAAGATACACAATGCGTGAGAAGCCAATGTACGAGCAGATACATGGAATACGCAAGGCAAGAACTCACCGGCAATTTTGTACATATTAGGGATCATCAGGAGAAGACCCTGAGAAGCAGTGTAAGTAGTAGTCAACGCACCAGCCTGAAGAGAACCGTGAACTGCACCGGCAGCACCGCCTTCAGATTGCATTTCCTGTACCAATACTGTTTCGCCGAAGATATTTTTACGTCCTGCGGCAGCCCATTCGTCTACGTACTCAGCCATAGTCGAAGAAGGAGTGATGGGGTAGATAGCAGCTACTTCAGAGAACATATACGAGATATGTGCTGCAGCCTGGTTACCATCACAAGTGATGAATTTCTTCTGTTTAGTCATAACTAAATTAAATATTTAAGTAAATAAATCTTTTAATATAAAAAGCCGAACATCCAGAGAGGTATCTGATTGCCCCGACCTATTTCTGCCTTATGCAACGCATACGTCACATTCGGGTTATTCTTAATCTTTGCACCTTCCAGGCAAATCTTGAACGGCATCACTTCGTCTACGATAAAAGAGAAATTCTTGTCTCCTTTGTGTATCTTATGGTCCTTCCATAAAGAGTTTGCAAAGAAAGTGTCCAATACATCCTGTTCTTCTACTTTCACCGGGTAGATGGAATACATCAAGTTGGAGTTGTGCATCATTATCTTCGAAGGTTTTTTCGGAAATTCTTCCCCTTTCGGATAAACCAGATTAATGAGTCGTGCGTCCGCCAGATACTTGATGTAATTCATCACCGTAGCGCGGGATGTTTGTATGTCGCTTGCCAACTGGCTGACATTTGGAGCCTTCGGTCCGTCGACAGCGAGCAAATATAGTAATTTTTTTATCTTTGAAAGATATTTCAGTTCTATTTGTTTGAGAAGTAGGATATCCACTTCCACCATCATGTTCATTGTCTTTAGCAGATTCTCCGAAAAGTTGCGCTTTTCGAGGAAGAACGGATAGAATCCGTGATGTAGGTAATCCTGAAAATAATCCAACGGACGTACCTTGGAAAGCACTCCTTTGGCAATCTGTTCATGTGTGCTTAGAATCTCTTCGAGGCTGTAAGCCCGAAACTTCATACCGGTCTGCAAGTTCAAGAATTCACGGAAAGAAAATCCGCGCAGGTTATAGCTTTTTGCAATATCGCGCAATTCAAGGTTTTCTTCCTTCAGCCGCATCACGGACGAACCGGTAAAGACTATCTTCAGATTGGGAAAGCGGTCGTAACACATACGTAACTCCTTGCTCCATTCCGGGTGCTTGAATACTTGGTCGATGAGTAGTACTTTTCCACCGCGTTTTTGAAATTCGTTGGCAAAGTCCACAATGCTGTGTCCCGAGAAGTAGAAGTTGTTCATGTTGATGAACAGACAAGAGCGGTCGGTCCCGAATTTCTCTTTTGCGTATTGGAGCAGGAAAGTGGTTTTTCCTACGCCACGTGTCCCTTTGATACCAATCAAGCGGTCGCTCCAATCAATCTCATCCATAAGGTCACGGCGAACGGGGGCATTGGTGTGCTCAACAAGGTAGGCGTGTGTGCGATAGAATGCTTCCATTTCTGTTCTTAGTTTTACGGGTGGCAAATATAGTGCTTTTTTTAAGATTTGCAAAGTAGAGATGGCAAAATTGTGCTTTTAACTCTAACTTTCTTCTTATTATTAGGTATTGCTGACTATTTCCTGTATATATTTGCAGAATAAAGTTTTGAATTCGTTTGAGATGGCTAAAAAGACTCTTTATCTATTCAACCCGGAACATGACTTGGCGTTGGCTAGCGGTGAAATCAATTATATGCCACCGGCCTCCGCCCGGCAGATGGCGGCTGAGCTGGCCTTGCTGCCGGTGTGGTATGCCGAAGAGGGGAGTGCGGTATTGGCCCCTTCCGCTTATAATCTTGACTATATGAAAAGGATGCAGCAACTGTTGGGACTTTCGGTACATCTGATGACAGAGCCGGAACTTGCTTCCGAACGAAACCTGGATATCCGTCCTTGGGGATGGGACATCGCCGTAAGAAAACGTCTCTTGGACTTAGGAATAGAGAAGCACGCATTACCCTCTATTGAACAATTAAATAAATTACGTTCTTGTTCACACCGTTCCTGTGCAGTAGAGCTGTTGCCTCATCTGCAATTGGACAATTATTTTTGCGGTGAATCCTTCTACCTGACACTTCCCGAAGAATGGAAATCATTTGTTGAATCGCATGATACCTGTCTGCTGAAAGCACCTCTTTCGGGTAGCGGTAAGGGATTGAACTGGTGTAAAGGCATTTATACGCCTTCAATTTCCGGTTGGTGTTTGCGTATCGGAAGTCAGCAGGGTGGCGTAATCGGTGAACCTGTATATAATAAGGTAGAAGATTTTGCTATGGAATTTCATTCTTCAGGTGACGGACGGTTCAATTTCATCGGATACTCTCAATTTCGCACGGGTGGGAGTGGAGCGTATGAGGGTAATCGGTTGATTTCAAATGCTGCGATTGAACAGAATCTTTCGGAATATGTCCCCGTCGGGGAGCTTGATAAATTGCGTAATTGTCTTGAACGGGAATTATCTCTTCGCTTTGGAAGTGTTTACAATGGCTATTTGGGAGTTGATATGATGATTTGCCGCTTCCCGGAATCTCCGGCTTATCGTATTCATCCTTGTGTGGAAATAAACTTGCGGATGAATATGGGAGTAGTAGCGCGTCACTTGTATGACCGTTATATATGTCCTTTCTCAACAGGGATTTTTCAGATAGATTATGCCCCTTCGGATGGAGCAGCATGGAACGCACACACAGCAATGGCAGAGACTTATCCATTGGAAATGGATCAGGGAAGAATCTGCTCTGGTTATTTGCCATTAGTGCCGGTTTATAAAAAAAGTAAGTATCGTGCGTGGATTCTTGTGTCAGGAAGTGTACATTGTGTAATATGAAACGGTAGCCGTTATTCCGTTTCTTATACAAAGTCTTTTACTTTTGCACCGCTCTACTTTCATTTCCGTAACGGTCAATGGCCGTAACAGCAAAATGTTTCTTTGCATTCCAGGGTAGGATAGGAGCATAGATATAACTTGTCTCCCGAATACCTTGTGTAACAATGTTTTCCGGTCGATTAATGTCTACCGGAAAATCATTCGATGCATAAATGACATACATTGGCTTATTGCGTGCATCATTGTCGGTGGCAGCCTGCCACTTTAATTCCGTATAGCCATTGTCAATATCGGTTACTGCCAATTCGGACGGGGCCGTAGGCGGAACATTATCTAGCCAAGGCATGGGAGGCTGTAAAGCAGGATAAGCATAAAAGTTTTCGACCAACTCATCATAGATACCCTGTGTATTCTCCATAAGATATTTCACCCGGTAATGTCCCTCGCCTGCCATCTTATGATTGCGGATAAAGTTTATCTGGCGGTCTATCTCGTCACGCGTCCATTTCCCTTCATCGGGATGGAGGAAGTAAATGCCCAAGCCCGGAATCACCTGCCGTCCGTTACTTTGTTCCTGCCAATCGAGGGCAAAAGGATAAAAATTATTTCCCTGGAAATACATCATCGGATAAATCTGATCCATAACACCTTCTCCCATCCATCCTTGCGGATCTTGGTAAACAGTAAAGAAAGCATTCCAACCACGCGAAGGATAACGAGAAGTATCCCGATATTTGCCAACGGGGCTGGTACTTACTTTTACCCAAGGTTTTATTGCTTTTACACCTTTATATATATAACGTACAATCTCGGAAATATTATCCCGGCGCCATTGGTCGAGCGTACGTCCTTTGCCATATTTGCGGAAATCATATTTATCCGGGAAAAAAGGTGCATTCTCTGGATAACGTAAATAGTCGAAATGTACGCCGTCCACATCATAACCGCTTACGACTTCGCGTACCAGTTTCATCAAATACTCTTTCGTTGCCGGATGTCCCGGATTAAGGAAATATTCACTTTTGTAAGGGACGCAGATTTCTTTCATCCGCTTGGTGACGGACCTACTTCCGAGTGAAGTAACATGTTTCTTGTTTCCCAGCGGAACGGTTACCATCCACGCATGACATTCCATTCCCCGCTTATGACATTCCTCAATGGCGAAAGCCAGTGGATCATAGCCGGGATTTCCTCCTGTCTTTCCGGTCAGGATTGAATTGAACGGTTCGATTGCTGAAGTATATAGTACGTCTCCTCGTGTACGGGTTTGGAATAAAACAGTATTGAAATTAGCCGCTTTCAATTTATCAAGGATATCTGTCAATTCTTCTTTCTGTTTGCGGATTGTCTGCGGAGTCGTTGCACGTGTGCGAGGCCAGTCCAAACCGTATACAGCCGTTACCCATGCTGCACGAACTTCGTGCTTGGGCTGCGCACTTGTCGGGAGGAAAGGAAACAAAAGTGAAAGAATGAAAATAAATAGGCGCATATCCTTTGTTTTTTGTTTTAAATCTCTGCAAAGTTAGTAAAAGTGTCGGTATTGTTGGGCTGTTTCATGAGATTATGTTACATTTGCCAAGTTAAAAAAGCGACACACTATGATTACATTTACTCTATGCCTGCTTGCGTTGATAGTAGGCTATTTTACGTACGGACGCCTCATGGAACGCGTCTTTGGTCCCGATGACCGTAAAACACCGGCACTTACTAAGGCTGATGGAGTGGACTATATTCCATTGCCCACTTGGAAGATTTTCATGATTCAATTTCTTAATATTGCAGGACTAGGTCCAATTTTCGGTGCAATCATGGGAGCGAAGTTCGGAACTTCTTCTTATTTGTGGATTGTGCTGGGGAGTATCTTTGCGGGTGCTGTCCATGATTATTTTGCCGGAATGCTTTCTTTGCGCAATGGTGGTGAAAGTTTGCCCGAAATCATAGGCCGTTATTTAGGGATTACTACGAAGCAGGTAATGAGAGGATTCACCGTTATTTTGATGATTCTGGTCGGTGCGGTTTTTGTGGCCGGTCCTGCCGGACTGCTGGCGAAACTTACACCGGAACATTTGGATACTACGTTTTGGATTGTCGTTGTGTTTGCTTACTATATTCTGGCGACTTTGCTTCCGGTAGATAAGATTATCGGTAAAATTTATCCTCTGTTCGCAGTCGCACTGCTGTTTATGGCGGTAGGAATTTTAGTAATGCTTTATGTCAATCATCCCGTTTTACCGGAGCTGTGGGATGGTTTGCAAAATACAAATCCCGAAGCAAGCAAACTCCCTATTTTCCCGATTATGTTTGTGAGTATTGCTTGTGGCGCGATTTCCGGTTTTCATGCTACTCAAAGTCCTTTGATGGCGCGTTGTATGACTTCGGAACGTCACGGTCGTCCGGTGTTCTATGGGGCGATGATTACTGAAGGTATCGTTGCTCTTATCTGGGCTGCTGCGGCTACTTACTTTTTCCATAAGAATGGGATGGAAGAAAGTAATGCTTCTGTTATTGTAGACGCCATCACGAAGGAGTGGTTGGGAACAATCGGAGGGATACTTGCCATTCTGGGAGTGATTGCAGCTCCGATTACGTCGGGAGATACGGCTTTCCGTTCGGCACGTCTGATTGTGGCGGATTTCTTGGGAATGGAACAAAAAAGTATGCGTCGCCGTTTATACATTTGTATCCCTATGTTTGTGGTAGCTATCGGCCTGCTCCTGTACAGTTTGCGTGATGCCAACGGGTTTAATATGATATGGCGTTATTTTGCTTGGGCTAACCAGACATTGGCTGTGTTCACTTTGTGGGCTATAACGGTATTTCTGGCTGTGTCCAAGAAACCTTACATCATCACTTTGATACCGGCACTGTTTATGACAAGTGTATGTTCTACTTATATATGTATTGCTCCCGAAGGGTTAGGACTTTCACCTGTGGTTTCTTACAGCGTCGGCATAGCGTGTGTAGTGATTGCGGCTGTATGGTTCTATGCTTGGCTGGGTAAACAGAAAACAAGAAAATTATCAGAATGAGGAAAATAAAGAGATCAACAGGAGTTGCGTTAGCATTCCTTATTTATGTATCAGTAACTGCGGCTTATTTGTTGCCACGTAATACGGAAGTCAGCCAGACAGAGAAAATCCTGACAGTGGCAGGTTCTTATGTCATTGTCTTTCTCCTTTGGCTGGTGCTTCGTAAAAAGGAGCAAATGCGTGAACGCCGCAAAAAAGACGAACAATCTATTCACTTTAAAAAGTAAGTTTATGAAGAAATTAGCTTTAGCTTTTTGCCTATTGGCAGTCTCGTTTACTGCACAGGCTCAATTTGAAAAAGGTACTATGATTCTTAATCCTTCCGTCACAGGATTGGACTTTTCGTATAGCAAGAATGACGATGCGAAGTTTGGCTTGGGAGCACAGGTCGGTACATTCTTGGCGGATGGCTTTGCGCTGATGGTCAATGCGGGAGCAGACTGGTCGCAGCCTAAAGATACATATACTCTTGGTACCGGAGTTCGTTGTTATTTCAATACTACAGGCATTTATATCGGTGGTGGTCTTGATTGGGAACGTATCCGTCTGAAAGGTGGTGAGCATAATAACGATTGGGGGGTAGGTATTGAAGCCGGATATGCTTATTTCCTTTCCCGGACGGTGACTATCGAACCTGCCGTTTATTACAAATGGCGTTTTGATGACTCCGACAACTCACGTTTCGGCATTAAGGTAGGATTCGGATTCTACTTTTAAAGATAATCTTCGTCACCTATCATCGTATGTGTGAATCCAATTGCCCATCGGTGTTTCTGAACGGTGATAGGTTGACCGTTGATATCTGACTACTTAACTATCCGCATTCATCTCACACAAAAAAAAGTTTTGTGCAGTTTTACTGTCATACTGTCATAAATAGTCTGTATCCCTTTATTCATCGGTGTTTCAACCATGATAGCGAGTATGAGGGTAGGCATGAGAGTAACTTTTTACTATCATACTGCTTCCATAAAGCATAGTTTCACTATTGGTTTCAAACTGGAATACAATTAGTTTCAGGCAGTAGAAACTTTAGTTTCAAGCCGAAGAAACTCTGGTTTCAAGCAAGGGAAACTAAAGTTTCAAGCCGTTGAAACTAAAGTTCCAACGGTCGAAACACTAGTTCCTGCTGTTGGAAACTGTAAAGCATTGTGGTGTAAAGCATAAAGTGTGTGGGTATTGTATCTCTGCGTGACGGTATGATTGCCGTCACAGTGTTGTCACTTGCTGTCGTCACGTCATTATCATTTAATAATCAGATTATTAAGTGATAATCTGTGACAGGTGACAGCAAATCTTTCTTTTAATTTATTGTAGAGGAGACGGGTCAGTAGAAATTTAGTGGGGATTATTTTTTATACTCGTGAAGTATTGCTTACTTCGCATTATGAAAAACGATTATTTGACCATGCTAGCCAGCCTCGTGTTGCCGGCGCAGATATT
>NZ_JACOOB010000015.1:0-115953 GCF_014287315.1 Bacteroides sp. NSJ-39
AGGAATATCGTCGTGGCTGCCGTGTGGCGGCTCTGATGCCACGTGATATGCTTGGTGATGCCGCAACGCTTGGCGACGGCACGGATACCGGCAAGGCACGTGTTATAATGCGGAACGGGGAATATCTTGCCGTTCTCGCACAGCCCACGGTATTTGCCGATTATGCGGTTGGCGATGTCAAGCAGGCGGATGTTGGACACCACGCCCGTTTTCTGGCGGTTGATGTTTATCCACTCGTGTTCGTCGAAGTAGGTGCGGATATTCTCTTCCGTGAGGTTGCGCATATCCGAGAACGACAGCCCGGTGAACGCGCAGAACAGGTAGAGGTCGCGGTACAGTTCCTGTTTGGCGTTTTTCAGTTTCCCGTCCATCAGCAGGCGTATTTCCTCTTTGGTCAGGAAACTGCGTGTCGTTTCCTCCTTCTTGATTTCATACTCGCGGAACGGGTCGCGTGTCAGCCACTCGTTGTTGATGGCGATGAACACCATCGTCCGTAACGGGCAGACGTACAGCCACACGGTATTGGTGCAGCAGTGCTTGTCCGTGCGAAGGAACATCTCGAAGTCGGAGATGAAAGCCGGGGTAAGCTCTTTCAGGGCGATGTCCTTCACATGGTAGCGGATGTCAAGGAACTCTTGCAGGTGCTTGTAAACGATACGGTACTTTTCCAGTGTACCTTTGGCTTTCATGCCTGCCTCCACCTGTTTCTCATAGTCCTCGTTGTGCTGGCGGAACACCTGCATCAGCGTGTGGTAGCGGTGTTCCAGTCCGAGAAAGGCATTTTTCACCTTTTCCGCCGTGACGAAGTTGTCACGCTCCATGATTTCCTGATAGTGTCTGTTGATGCGTACCCGCATTTTGTCAAGCATACGGTTCGCTTCGAGAGCCGCCGTGCTTCTGCCCGTGACACGTCCCCCTTTGGTGTCCCACAGTTTCGGATCGACGGTCAGCTTGCAACTGAACTGCGTCTGGCTGCCGTCCACCGTGATGCGTCCCATGACGGGAACTGTCCCGTCTTTCTTCACTACCTGACGTTTGAGGTAGTAGATTACTGAAAATGTACTCTTCATCGTCCTTAATTTTTTTTGGTTTCAAAATTAGTTGGTGAAGAGTCCGGTATCGGTACGCAAAACGGGGAGGAACGGAGCAATCTTTTTCCGTAACCGGATTTTTCGCGTGAGTTGTGAGTAACTCACTATAACATAGTGCCTTGTTTCGCCATTCGTGCCCGTTTGTCGCATTTTCGGGCATGGTTACGAACAAGTAACGTTGCGGCGTCAAGATTTGGCTTCGGCAGGGATTGTAATGGCTTCACGAATTATCGCCACTTCAACTAAAACCCTTGTAACTCAATTCTATCACTATATCTTTCCGCATTTCACTTTTTTGTAGTAACTTTGCAGATATTATCTATAAAAAATAAATCATGAGAAACAAGTTATTTTATTATCTATGTTGGCTGACAGCCGTCACAGGCAGTTTGCAGGCGCAAGCGCAAAATAAAGTGGTTGCTCCGATGAAAGATGTCAATCAAGTAATCGACAACACATTGGATAGTCTGAACAAGGCACGTACAGCCAGACCGATAGCCGGTTCCAGCCGGAAAGGCGATAATCCGGTATTATTCCTGGTCGGTAACTCCACCATGCGTACAGGTACATTGGGAAACGGAAACAACGGACAATGGGGATGGGGATTTTATGCGGGCGACTACTTCGATCCGGACAAGATCACAGTAGAGAATCACGCATTGGGAGGAACCAGCAGCCGTACTTTTTATAACCGTCTTTGGCCGGATGTCATCAAAGGGGTACGTCCCGGAGACTGGGTTATCATAGAACTTGGCCATAACGACAATGGTCCTTATGACAGCGGTCGTGCCCGTGCCTCTATTCCGGGAGTAGGCACAGACAGCCTGAACGTGACAATCAAAGAAACCGGAGTGAAAGAAACTGTATATACATACGGAGAATATATGCGTCGTTTCATCCGTGATGTCAAAGCCAAAGGCGGACATCCCATCTTGTTCTCCCTTACTCCACGTTACGCCTATGAAGATAAAGACAGTACTATCATCAAACGTGTCAATAAAACATTCGGTCTATGGGCAAAGCAAATAGCAGAAGAACAGAACGTGCCTTTTATTGATCTGAATGACATTTCAGCCCGCAAATTTGAAAAGTTCGGTAAAAACAAAGTGAAGTATATGTTCTATATCGACCGTATTCATACCAGTGCATTCGGAGCAAAGGTCAATGCCGAATCTGCCGCTGACGGTATACGAGCCTACGAGGGACTGGAACTTGCCAATTACCTAAAGCCTGTCTCGCAAGACACAAAGACCGGTTCCAGCCGGAAAAAAGGACGACCGGTATTATTCACCATCGGTGACAGCACGGTGAAAAATAAAGATAACGACAAAAATGGTATGTGGGGATGGGGCAGCGTAATAGCCGATGAGTTCAACCTTGACAAAATATCCGTCGAGAACTGTGCTATGGCAGGACGTAGCGCCCGCACTTTCTTGGATGAAGGACGTTGGGATAAAGTATACGAAGCTTTGCAGCCCGGTGATTTTGTACTCATTCAGTTCGGACACAACGACGCAGGAGCTATCAATACAGGAAAAGCCCGTGCAGAACTACGTGGTTCCGGAGAGGAAAGTAAAGTCTTTCTGATGGAAAAGACCGGCAAATATCAGGTAGTATATACTTTTGGCTGGTATCTTCGCAAATTCATCATGGATGCTCAGGAAAAAGGAGCAATACCTATCGTATTGAGCCACACTCCACGCAACAAATGGAAAGACGGAAAGATAGAACGCAACACCGATTCTTTTGGGAAATGGACACGTGAAGCAGCAGAAGCTACCGGAGCCTATTTTATTGATTTGAATAAAATCAGTGCCGATAAACTGGAAAAAAAAGGTATCGAAAAGACAGCCGCTTATTACAATCACGACCATACGCATACTTCTTTAAAAGGAGCACACATGAATGCCGAAAGTATTGCGGAAGGATTGAAAATGGTTAATTGTCCGTTGAAGGATTATTTGAAGAAATAAAAAAAAGAGTCTCTTGTGCTCATCCGAGTAACAAACAATACTACCGGAACGACACAAGAGACTTCTGTTTTTTGAACTATTCCTTATATATATTTTCCTATTTGAAAACCTTATAATCTGTTCTGTCCGAACCTAAATAAAATCCGGTATGCGTTGGTTGATTATAACCGATATTCTGATGCGCTGCACTAATACGATAAATATGATCTTCCATCAAAGGACGAATACGATATTGCGTTTCAAAATCTGTGGTAAAAATACGAAGTTCACTATAATCATTGGTCGTATAAATCATTTCTTCCCGCCAGTCTCCCCAAATATCACCATAAAAACATGGATTTGCTTTAGTATCATTTATAGTTGTGACACCAAAATTTGTTCCACCGGTAAATAAACGTCCGTCTGTGTAACTTTGAACCATAGCATTATCTAAAACTTGACGATTTAAAGAACCACTCCACCAGATTCCCATATTATAAGAGATCTTTCCATCCTTACAAACTGGAGCATTTTTAGAAAGCTTCTCTCCTTTACAGGAATACATATCCGTAGCACTCGCTGAAGACCACACTTCACATCCCGGTGTTGCCGGATCGACATCCGCTACCATACAACGCCCAATATCACCACTTCCAGGAATATACCAAAGGACCTCACCAGTAGCTGCATCACGGAAATCCACACCTTTTCCATTATGATATTCTTGATGTTCATGACAATCCACAATTTGCAAACCGCTACGATTCGGATCAAACTTTCCCAGATGCAAAGCATCACCATGTCCCAGTCCGGTAGTATACATCCCCTTACCATCATGATCTATCCCACAAGAGCCATATATAATCTCATCTTTACCATCATCGTCTACATCTCCAATAGATAAATTATGATTACCGGAATCAAGCCATTGGGCAGAATATCCATTGGCTGTATTAAATTTCCAACGAGTCCTCAACTTGTTATCTGCACTATTATAATGTACAGCCCAAAGTTGAAAATTTTTATAGTAACCACGGCACATAACAATACTTGCTCTTCCATCTTGCGAACCAAAATGACCGACACCCATAAGGAAACGTTCGCTACGATTCCCCCATGCATCACCCCAATAAGCCTCCCGTGTATCTTTCTCTCCACGAGGAATGTACTCTGTACGAGTCATCTCCACACCAGTTTCTCCATCAACTAATGATAGGAATTCCGGTCCATCCAATACACGACCGGAAGAAGCATCACGATAATCAGTCTTTCCATCACCGTCTACATCTCCAATAATGGTTCCATCTCCAAACGTAGTGCCTTCTGAAGTCCTCAATGCAATTTCCGCTTTTCCATCACCATCAAAATCATAGACAAGAAATTGGGTGGTATGCTGTCCTTGACTGATATTTTTTCCCATATCTATAGTCCACATAGGCACTCCGTTACTAGTGCCGTCCAATTTATAGGCTTCCAACAGACAAGTACCTTTTTGTAATCCCGTCCAAGGCTTTGTATCACCGACATCCCGTGCCTGACCTATCACCTGACGCTTAATTACAATTTCATATTCACCATCACCATCTAAATCACCTATCGCCCCATCGTTGATATCATAATCCACTCTAGTCTTCACCTTAATGGAACGATAAAAGCCTGCCGCTCCATCCGTAGGGGTAATCTTACAAGTTCCCAAAGATTTATCGGAACTCTTCACCTCATAAGTGTAATTTTGTCCTATCTCTGCTGTCAGATCTTTATAATTAGTACTTTTAGAAATAGGAGTCTCATTCAGCTTTATTCCATTACGATAGACATCAAATGTGATATCATCTGCATCGTCAGGCAACCAACGCCAACTAACCAAAACTCCCTGACGCTCTATAGCCTTGACATCAGCACTAAAAAATACATTCGTAAAACTTGCCGTTACCGCACGATTCGTCCTAGTGAAAGGCAAAACAGCCCCTTCTTCAAACGTTCCGTCCCAATTATCTTCTTCCTCACTGTCTCCAGAATCGTCATCTGTCACTTTCGCAGGATTCAGATCCTTCGCAAAAATCTCATAGTCACTACATGCCGTTACTGTAGCTAACAGTAACGCGCATGCACTCATCCATAAATACTTCATATATTTCATGTAATATATCAATTTAAAGGTTTATTCCACTTTACCATCCCGGATTCTGTTCCAGATTCGGATTCTTCATTATTTCCGTACGGGGAATCGGGAAAAGATACATCTTATCGTCCCATTGACGGTTCACCGTATTACGAGTATACGCAAAGCCGCTTCCATTCTTGGTGATTTTCATTTCATCAATACTCGTGAAATGCTTATCCGCCTCTTTCCAACGACGCACATCCCAAAAACGATGTCCTTCAAAAGCCAATTCAACCATACGCTCATTCTTATACTTCTTCCACCAGGCATCAGCTGACATTTCTGCGGGAAATGCAGGCATTCCCGCCCGTTTACGTGTTTTGTAAACCATATCATTTGCTGAAGTTCCGAACTCAGGATCGACCTTATACGGATCGTTATCCAGATATCTGAATAAGGCTTCCGCATAGTTCAAATAAAATTCGCCCAAACGGAAAGTAACCCAAGTGTGATAAGCCACTTTCTTGGTACTGTTATCGCGCAGGTCTATATCTCCCTGACAGTATTTTTTCAAATAATAGCCAGTGGGCGTACCACCAGTATTCGGCTCACCGTTTGCACCATTCTGATAAGTTTCAAGAGCTTCCGTATTCCAAATCGGCCATCCGGTTTCACCATTCCGTGCAATAGTCATTGCGAAACGAGGGTCACGTCCTTCGTAAGGATCACTTTCGAGGTATCCACTTCCCTGCTCATTCCATGCCAATCCCGTCTCTTTCATTTCATAGGCATCTACCAATGTTTGCGTTGGGCAATTGCCACCTTTGCTTCCTGATAATCCTGCCGGGAAATTATAAGATTCCATTGTACTGGTTTCTTTATTGGCACGACGACTAAAGATTATCTCCCTTGTATCTTTATAGTTGTCTACTCCCCAAAGCGAACTATAATTATCAACCAAATTCACTGCACTCGGATCATAATCATCAATAAGTTCCTTGTTAGCCTCAACCGCACGTTTCCACAACGTTTTATCATTAGTAGGATTAAATAACGGACTTGCAGCATAAAGTGCGGCACGTGCCTTTAAAGCCAATACAGCCCGTTTGTTAGCACGCCCTCTCTCCTCGCTTGGAAATGCATCATTGCCTTGCAAAGCCGAATAATCTTCAACAATCAGGTTCTTGATATCATCACATTCGGAGATAATATAGTCAAATATTTCTTTTGCCGGTTTACGAGTCAGCGTATTACTCTCTTCAGCCTCCAACATATGGTCACTAAAAGGTACCGCACCGTACTGACGCACCAAGTTGAAATAAAAATAAGCCCGTAGGAAACGTACCTCATACTGGTAGTTATTATAACGATTCATCTGTTTCCCATAATCATCATTCAGTTTCAGTTCGGGGAACGTCAATCCTGTAAACTTATCCAAATAAATATTACAGTTAGCTATTGCTCTGTAGCAAGTTGTCCACATACTACTTTTAGCATTAGTAGCACTCCATGATCCATTATAAAAATCTGCTATCTCATTACTGGAGTATGCATACTCCGATTCATCAGTGGCAGAGGCCAAGAGAGCTCCGCTGTAATTGCCGAAGTCCGTATCCAAATCCAAATAGATAGTAGTAACTAAACCTCCCACATTACCAAAATTAAGTTTGACGAACTCTTCGCCATCGCTTTTGTATTCATGGTATTCCATCTGATCTGCGCAAGAAGAGAATGCGAAGATACCTAAGATTCCATATATTAATTTATTCAGTTTCATTCTTTCGCTTTGTTTTTAGTGATTAAAAACCGATATTCAATCCTACTATCACACTCTTATTCAACGGATTGGTGGCTCCGTAAGATTCCGGATCTACAATATCTAATCCATCGAAACAGAGAAGGTCAACTCCTCTAACATATAATTTCGCAGAGTTCATAAACTTCGTTTTCCGTATCAGGTCTGTCGGAAATTTATAATATACCTCCAAATTACGTAGTTTCAAGAAAGAACGGTTAGCTACCCACACTGTACTAACTTGATGGTTATTATTATTCTTTTCTGAAGTCAAACGAGGGAATCTCGCATTCTGATTATCTGACGTCCAACGGTTCTCATAATAATAAGTGGAGAGATTCGTACTATCCAGATAAGGATAAAACATCGCTTTTGTATTCAGAATAGCCGAATAATTAGCAGTCCCCTGGAACATGGCATCTATACCTATTCCCTTCCATTCAGCACCTAAATGGAATGAATAATATATCTCCGGTGCAGCAGTACTATAACCGATAGCGATTTTATCATCAGAATTTATTTTACCATCACCATTCACATCCTGATATTTGATATCTCCCGGTTTCAATGTTCCGAACTCTTGTGGAAGACTTCCATTTATTTCTGCCTGATTCTTAAAAAGGCCAACTGCTTGCATACCATAAATCTGATTCAAACGGTGACCTGTTTGTTTTAGATTATCATACAATCTAGGTTCTTCCAATTGCTCCTTTATCTCATTTCGATGAAAAGCAAAATTTCCTCCCACATTAAAAGCGAAATCACCCAAACGTTTTGTATAATCCGCTCCCACTTCTACACCCCAGCTATCTACGATACCAGCATTCTCAAACGGAGCGTCCATACCCAATACATCTGTGTATTTTCCGGCAGAAGAAACCCAAATGTCTTTACGACGTTGATAATACCCGTCAACTGTCAGATTCAAACCTTTAAAAAGGGTTGCATCAATACCAACATTGTATTTAAATGCCTTTTCGTGAGTTGAATTGAGAGTTGCAAGTCGGCTGATTTCAGTTGTTCCGAGATCTGAATTATGATTGTCGCCAAAATGATACATCGTACCTGTTGTTGAGTAAATCTGATCCCAATAATCAAGAACCGTATCATCACCGTCTTTGGGAAGATAGTCAGCATTAATGATACCAAAAGAAGCCCTTAACTTCAAGAAGTTAACCCATGATATGTTTTTCATGAAATTTTCTTCTGAAACCACCCAAGCGGCAGAAACAGTCGGTGAGAACGCCCACTTATGCCCCGGAGCCAAAAGACTAGAGCCTGAACCAACTAAAGCTAAATCCAGGAAATAGCGTTTATTAAACCCATAATGAGTATACCAGGAGGCATTTTGACGATAAATAGTTGTATTTAGCCCCTTAGAATCGCCATAAGAATCACGATACTCATAATCCCATTTGATTTGAGTAAAAATATCGTGTTTCCCAAACGAACGACTATAATCGATACTACCCGCAAAGTTGAACTGTCGTGTCCAATCGTTGATTTCACCATCTTTTCCCATAACACTAGGTTCACCACCGGAAGTAACAGTATAAGTTGGTGTACCACTTTCATTCCAAGTAGGAGTATAGCCACTGTAGATATAACTTTGGCTATGATCTTCCCAAATAGAAGAATAGTTATCGTATGCCAAACGGAAATTAGCCCCCAATCCTTTCAACAGGCCAGACAAATCTTGAGATAGTGTCAAATCAGCAAAAAGGCTACGAGTATGTCCTTTAGAATATGCAGCAGCCTGAGACTGAGCCACCGGATTGGATGTTCCAAGCCAAGTTGTATTGTTCCCCCCCCACACATTATCTTCTGTACGTACAGGGAAAGCGGAAGCCGGCAAAGAATATATTAAATCCCACAAATTAACCGAAGCACCCGGACGGCTTGATTCAGCAAGTGTACCAAGAAGATTCAGTTTCAATTTGGTCGTACTTGTCAGATCTATATCCAAGTTCGTACGCAAGTTGGCACGGGAATATTTATTCTGTGTGGAATACCCTTCATTCTCATTCGGATTCTTGATAAATCCTTTATCAGTCAATAAATCGACCATCGTATAATAACGGAACTTATTACCACCTCCTTGAAATTGAATAGTGTATTTATTAGAGACGCTTTGATCTCGAAATGTTTCATCCATCCAATCTATATTTGGATAAAGGTAAGGGTATGCCCCTGTACGATACGCTTTTATCTCACCGGGTTGATAGCGTGCTCCCAGCCCTTCATAGCCACGTGCTTCGTTCACTGCTTCCGCATATGTAGCCGCATCTACAAATTCCGGACGCCGCGACTGGAAATTTACCACATGATCATAAGTGAAGTTAATCGATTTCGTATTATATTTACCACGTTTTGTAGTAATCAAAATAGCTCCATTTGTCCCTTTATATCCGTATAAAGCCACCGCAGCAGCATCTTTCAGAATAGAAACCGATTCAACTTCCTCCGGACTAACCAAACTCATGTCCCGTTCCAGTCCGTCAACCAATATCAATGGGCTACTGCTCGAAAGACTTTGCAGACCGCGCACATAGAAAGTAGGTTCTACCGCTGCATAATTACCTGCATTCTGAAGAGAGACCAACCCCAAGCCTTGTCCTAAAAGAGAATTAGAAATGTTTTTTGCAGTACGTTTGTCAAAGTCCTCATTGTAGACTGTGGATACAGAAGCGGTTGATTCTGCACGAGTAAAAGTCCTATTAGCTCCCACATCGATAGTCTGCCCGGCATAGTCCATTACAATTTTCACAGGTTTCCCGTTCTCCGCTTTTACAGTCAGCGTTCCTTTATCCACAGATATTACCTGCAACTGCAAATTTCCTTTTTCCGGAAGTTCAAATTTTCCGTTTCTATCAGTTTCCACCTTTGTTCCCGGTTGTCCGACAACCATAACAGATGCACCGTAAACAGGATTTCCCCATTTATCGACTACTACACCCGTTATGCCGTTGTCCGCTTCCTGTGCCCCTGCCGGAATACCTAAGCAGGCCAAGAACACCATTACTAATATTTTATGTCTTTTCATAAATTAATATTCAAATATCATGTTATTCACGTTGCCTATTACCATCCCGGATTTTGTATCAATCCGTATCCCTTATTTATTTCAGTCTGCGGGAATGGAGACAGATACCATTTCGGATCAAAACCATATTTCCACCAATAACGGACAGGATTAGCCAACTCAAATTTTTCATATTCAAAATTAACAGGTTGGTCTGTCTTTCCATAATCCGTGCTGCTAAACCAAGGTTTCTTCAAGTACTTGTCATCTTCACCCGTCGCATTCGGGTTCGGACGGAAAATCCGGAGACCATGCAAACGTTTTTCAAACAAATCCTGACGTTTGTAACGAATCAGGTCGAAAAAACGGCTGTCTTCCATACCCAACTCACAGACACGTTCACGCAAAAGTTCCTCCAATAAAGCATCATGATCGGAATCCAAGCGCTTATCCGGATTACATTCAACCAATCCTTTAAGTCCTACACGGTCACGTACTTTATCAATCCAAATCAAAGCAGAAGTATTGTCATTTTGAGCCTGTAGAAGAGCCTCAGCATAAGTAAGCATCAGATCCGACAAACGAAGGGTCACCCATTGAGTATATTGCCTCAAATATTCCGGTCCTAAGAAATATTTCAAATTAGCATATCCCGTAGCAAACAGATTTGTTTCACTCTCTGGATCCAAATCAGCATCATAACCACCTACCCAATTTTCAAATGTATGGTCACCGGCCATCTCACCTGTCGTAAAGTTCAGTTCGACAGGTACTCCGTTGATACGCGCAGTCTCGTAAAGACGCGGATCACGGGTTAATATCGGATCTTGATAATGATTAACGATCTCCCCTTTTACAAACATAGTATCTCTACCAATTCCTCCCTCTTCTTCTCTTCTCAAAAGCTCATCCCAATCAAATGGTTTTCCATCCGCCCAGGGGAACATCTCTATATACTCTTGTGTCGGAGTATAGTTCAATCGTTCTACATGGTCCTCCATTTGCCATTCGTGCCATTTATAGGTATTATTGCTAAAGTTATCCGTTGTTTTCACACGAACTGAGTGAATAACTTCCGTACTTCCCTGATAAATGTATCCCATACGGTAAGCCTGACGATATTGCGCTGCCGTTTTTGCCGTAGCGGTACGCAAAGCATAAAAACCATTTTGTTCTACAGCCTCGAAGAAGTCCTGACAAGCTTTCAAGCACTTATCCCAAAGATCGGTACGTTTACCGCCATACCAAACCAAATGCTGTTGCTCAGCCTCAGAGCCACCTCCGGCATAACCTTGCACATCATTAAAAAGCGGAGATGCAGCAAATTGCCATATTTTGCACTTCAATGCCATGGCACCGGCTTTTGTCCAACGTCCGGTATATTGGTTGCTTGTCTCAGGCTTGCCACCATCATAAGCCCAAGGTAATGCTCCCCCGTCAATAGCTTGATCCAGCAAATCAATCATATATTCCACAGTCTTTTCCACCGTAGCACGAGGGTAGTCATAACTCGCATCTGTTCCAGAGAAAGACGCATAAACCAACGGCAGTCCTCCATAATGACGGAACATATCAAAATAACGTACGGCAATCAGACATTTAGCCTCTGCTATCATACGTGCTTTCTCCGATTCACTTAAATCAGGTACCCGGTCAATATTCTCCATCAATATCCAACATTCACGCACTACCTCCCATACTTTTTCGTCATTGTAACAGAACTTATCTTGACGGCGGCTATACTTAGCAGTATGTGAACCATTATAATATTGCGAATAAAGGTTGGCACCCGACCAATGCAATTGCCAACAATCGGTCAAAGCCTCAAACTTACCTGTATAAGTATCACTGGAAGAGGGTACATAGGTCCCGTTATAATATGGTAATCCATAGTACTGACGCCCATAAATACCATTCAAAAACTGCTGGGTATAAATAGCACTGCCAAATACAGTATCTATTGTCGCTGTACCTCCCGCAGGCTTATCCAAAAAAGAATTACCAAATTTTATTTCATCTACACACGAAGTAGTCAGCATAAAAGATGTTGCCAGTGCACCAATGAGCCATTTGTATTTTTGTTTCATAGTTTTCTATTTTTATCTATTTAGAATCCAAGTTTCAAACTCAATGTATACGTTTTCGACAACGGGTAAGAAGGCGAATTACTTGCACGAGTTTCCGGATCACCCCAAATATACGGAGTGAACGTCAGCAAATTGTACCCACTGAATGCCAATTGCATCGTATTCAATCCGAGTTTTTTCATCAATGGAACTTGAAAATTATAAGCAACCTGAAGAGTCTTCAGACGTAGATACTTTGAATCTTGTTCATACAAAGTAGATTCCGCATAGTTATTTTCAGCATTGTCCCATGTAGCCCGCGGGTATTTTGCATCCTGCGACGGATTATCTTTAGTCCATGTATTAGTCAAATGATAAGAGAGAAGACCTCCATATTGATTGCCTGCTGAAGACAAGAACGGTCGACGGAAAACATCCGAAATCATACGTGAAACATTCCATGCACCTGTCCATTGAGTACTGACTTCCCAATTTTTCCAACTAAAGCCAAAATTAATTCCGACCATATATTCCGGATCATCCGTAAACCCATAATCATAGCTCATATCATTTGCATCTATTTTACGGTCACCATTCAAATCTAAATAAACAGCGTCTCCATTCTGCAAAACTTGCAATTGCGCCGGATATGGGCGGTTGAATGTCTGCTCATACAATGCAGCCGTCTGTTCATCATAATAACGCCAGAATACATATTGAGAACGTGCGCCTATACGATGCCCTTTGGTATATTGGTAAGCTTCATTCTGTGGCGCCGCCTTGTCTTCTATAATTTCATTCTGATTATAAGATAGGTTTACATTAGCCCAATAACGGAAATTTTTTCCTATTTTATCATTCCATTTCAATGACAACTCCCAACCCCAACTGTTTACCTCACCAAGGTTAGCATACGGAACGGAGAATCCAAGCAGTCCTGGAGCTGTACCATCTTGTACAAGAATATCCGTACGGTGCTCACGATAATATTCTGCTGTGGCACTCAAACGATCATCGAAAAAGTTAATATCCATACCATAGTTTTGCTTGAATGATTTTTCCCATCCTACATTCGCATTATTTTTAGCAGATTCCATTGCTCCCAAACTAATAGTAGAATTATCAACTCCGAACGGATAAGCCCAGTTGTTCTTATCACGATTCGGTTCTCCATCAAGTCCGGTTAAATAGGGATCCGGCAAGTAGAGAAAGCGTAGGTCCTTATCCTTCGTTTTATCATTACCTACCAATCCAAAGCTGGCACGTAACTTCAAAAAACTGACAAATGGTTTTAATGGCTGAAACCACTTTTCTTCACTCATCACCCAACCGATAGAACCGGCAGGGAAAGTACCGAACCTCTTTTCCGGTGCAAAATTCTCAGATCCGTTGTAACCAACATTCACTTCTGCCAAATAGCGATTCTTCCAGTCGTAAGTGACACGTCCTACCAATCCGACATATCCACGCGGAACGTCACGGTATTGCGAAGAGCTACTACCATAATAATATTCTTTTGACTGATTATAAAGCATCAAAGCAGATATATTATGATTACCAAAAGAACGAGCATAATTCAAGCTGGCTTCCATATACCAATCCCGACCTTTCCCCCTATCCGGAGTGTTGTAACTAACGCTTGTATTTTCACCGGATTTTTTATATTCAATAGTTCCGTCCGACATAAGCACAGGTGTATAAGTCGCTATGCCACACACTCCCGTTTTTGTTACAGAAAATGAACTATTATAGGAACCTTTCAGTTTAAATGATAATCCTTTTGTCAGAAAATCAAGTTTCTGATCAAGGATAAGGTCAATATTCAATTTATTATTACTGGCATTTTTAAACTTACCGTTACGATAAGTCATCGGGTCTGTATCTCCAGTAAACGGTAACTTCAAATCTGTATAGTCTGTACCCGTATAAATCATTTTTCCATCTACAATACCCGGACTATAAAAGGGAGTAGCATAATAAATGTTTTTTATGACGGCAGAAGTACCATTACTATTATTCGGTTTGTCAGAATTATCTATATTACCACTGATATTAAACGATAACGTAGTCGTTTTTGTAACATCCATATCCAAATTCGTACGATAGTTGAATCGTCTATATTGGTAACTCAAATTATAAGGAAGATCAAACTCATTAAAAAGTCCTCCTTGTGTATAAGCACCTGCCGAAATAAAATAACGAACTTTGTCAGTTCCTCCGGAAATACTCATATTATGTTGACTTTGAAGAGTAGCGCTCTTCATGATATAGTCCGCCCATTGCATATCCGGGAAACGAATAGGATCTGAATGATCTGCAAATTTTTGAATTACATCTGCTGAAAACAAATCAGACTTACCATCATTCGCCAACATTTGGTTGTAAAAGTTCGCATATTCATACGAACTTGCCTGTTCCACCATCTTAGTCGGCATCAATACGGAAGCAGAAGTTGTAAACGAAACCTTCGCTCTTCCCTCCTTACCACGTTTAGTCGTAATCAGAATAACACCATTTGCACCACGTATACCAAATACAGCTGTTGCCGAAGCATCTTTCAAGACGGTAATACTTTCTATTTCATTAGGGTCGATATCTGTCATGCTCCGTTCTACACCGTCCACTTGTACCAAAGGAGATGAATCCGCCCATGTAGCCTTACCACGAACAAAGATATCCGCTGCATCAGCCCCCGGTTCACCGGAATACTGCACGGTAGTCAAACCGGTCATCTGTCCGCCAAGTACATTAGAGACACTGCCCACTGGAGTACGCAAAATATCGTCAGCTTTCACGCTGGCTACAGCTCCTGTCATAGTCACCTTTTTCTGCACACCATACGCTACAATCTCCACTTCCTGTAATGCGGTAGCGTCTTCAACCAATACTACCCGCATATCATTTTTGGCAACTACCGTTTGTTCAGAGTAACCAATAAAGGATATTTTTAATTTTGTTCCCGGCTTTACATTGATTTTAAATACACCGTCAATATCTGTAATTGTACCATTAGTAGTACCTGTCGCAACCACATTCGCACCGATAATCGGCTCACCTTTAGCATCCACTACCATTCCCTTGATGATACCTTGCTGCTGGACTACGTTTACAGCAGCTCTGGCCTGACCTTGACTGCCGAAACTAGACAGCAAAGCGAAAGAGAAGAGCAGGACAACAGGCAGGGCTGTCTTTTTTATATAATTATTCTTATTCATAAGTTACTATTCTATAATAAATAGGTATAATGTAATCAGAAAGCAAGCATCATGCGGAAATAGCCAACATAACCTCCATCATAACGTTTTGCCGTAAGCGATCCACTTCCACTTGGACTATAAGTATCGTTACCACTACCCATTGTGTTACCCCACATCCATTCATTGTTACGTTCCGTATTTGACCAATAAAAAGTTCCATTTTTTGTATCGCCATCATTGATCACCAACTGCGTCCCATTCGTGTTTCCAATGCTAGTATTCACTTTTGTCACTACATCATGCAAAGTAATGAGATCATAATCCGACGGAAAGAACCATTTCGTTGAAACAGTAGGAACACTAACCGCCGAGCGATAATAATCTAATGCCTCCAATGCATTACCGGAAGCTTTTTTAGAATCATCGGTTCTATTAGCACCTACTTCCATCAAGACTGTATTATTATAACCTTGCGATCCTGCTGTCGGAGCCACTTTTTGACGTTCCATATCTACGTATGCATCTTTATAATCTTCATCTGCCCTAAACCAAGTTCCATAATAGAGTTTGTTTGCTGTACTAAATCTTGCCGTTTCAACCAAAGTCTCATTCTCATCTGTACCTTTTATCTTTCCGTTATTTAAAGCAAGCACCAATCCATGTTTACATTCCGGACAGTCACGACGCAGAGGGTCTTTATCTATTGTATATTTTTCCGGGTGAGTTACCGATGGCTGCGGATTGCCAGCATAAAATACTACACCAATCGCATTTGCCGGAGCACTTTCACTTGCACTCACAATTTTTCCATCTGCACAATAATAATCCCCTACAGCCAATAGATGTGAGATCTTATTCGGGTCTTCAATTACATATTTCTTTGCAGTTCCACCCTCCAGCGTTTTTTTAATTTCATAATTCATCTCTTTCACTCCCGTATAAGAGCCTGTTATAGTAAATGTCTTACTTGGTTTCACCAAAAAGCGGTATGCATCCGTACTCTCCTGGTAAAAAGGTTTCGCAGACGCTCCATCGACATTAAAATCACCTACTGCTACCGGTAATTTATAATCATCAATAGCCGGTTCATTGGTAAAGCTATACACGATTTCAGGCATCTGTATCACGGCAAGTGCCATCCGGTGTTGCATAGAAAATGCGATTTTACCTTTCAGACGATCTCCTTGTACATCTCCCGTACTAGTCATTAAATCATAGTTGGTATAATTAGCGTCCTGATCATTCCCGATTTGCCAATTTTGAACATAAGTTTCAAACGGATCGTCTTTCGACGGTTCAAAAGTTACGCTTTCATTATACGGATAATAAGCATAAAAAGTCATTTTCTGGAAATCGTTCGCCTTATAAGAAATGGCATCACCACCGTCATTCAACTCCCAAATTCCATCATTCATCACAAATTTACGATTACTAATATCTTCAACGACATTTCCATTTTTCACCGCAAATACACCGATTGCATCTCCAGCCGTAAATTTGGTTGAATAATCTTTTTCTGCAGCACGTGTTCCGATGGCATCTATATTCTGATAACCACCATCGAATACATTGATTTGAAAATTCTGTGAAAACTCCATGCCCTCCATCTCCTCATTCTGCGAACAAGACACAATAATAGCCGCACCTGCTAAAAGGAATGCTGATATATAATTAAATACTTTCATAAATCAGATTTTTATTTCGTTAATTCTTTTATTATAATAAGGTAAGAGTCACTTCTCTGTAGGAGTAACTGTTTCTTCTGTAATATTCCAATTAGGATTAGTCGTTTCCGCACCTGTACCCGCTTCACTCGGATCCGACTCTATAGTTCCCCCATCTTCGTTCTGCCATCCATTGATCTGCGTTTCTTCTGTAATAACCAGTTCAAACGGGTTATTCTTATATTCGTTTGCCTGAATTGTATAATTATAGGATACACCCGGTTTCAATTCTGTCAAGTTCGGGAATTGCACTTCATAATAAAGCCCTTTCATGCCGGCTTGAATATATACCGTTTTATCCAACGTCTGCGGCAACAAAATAGCCTGCACCGTATATGCATCATCTTCCCCTATGTTTTCCCAAAGAATATCCGTATTTTCGCCTGTACTTTCACCCACTGTAGTCGCCCCTGTAGTCGGATTGAACGTACCTTTCGTCTTCAAGTTAATCAGATAGCAGGTAATATCCGATAAAGTTACATTATCTCCAGCCACAAATGTTAGTTTAATACGGCTCATCACATGATTGAAGGCCAGCTTCACATTCGGCTGAGAAGCCGTTGCTTTTCCTTTCGCAAAAAGGAAATCTATTTTCTCGCGTGTAGCCGCAGTAGCCTGTTCTTCACTCCCTGTAGACACTTCCACCGCTACAGGCTCTTCACCCGATGTTCCGGTAAATGGATAATAAGCAGTCACATCATATTCTTGCGTACCTAATACCCAGATTTCCTCTGCATTTCCTCCTGTTGCAGTAAACAAGCTATTTTCACCACCAGTATATTCATATTCTACATTCGCTTGGTTTGAACCACAAGTGATACCCACTTTATCACCCATAGCCCAACTAGTCTCGGTAGCTCTGGTCACCAAATCGCTTGCTTCTTGATTATTTATTACTGCACTAAAAGATACTTTAGCACCCGACTCCTTCGAGAAGTTTATGTCGGAATCTTTAATTTCGTTGTTACACCCCACCAATAAAAAGGTTGCGAAGGTAACCAACAGATAGTTTTTTTTCATGCCATATTTTTTTAAGTTAAACAAAAGTTAGATTAAGTTTTGATTGAACACCCCTTATTAATAAATGCAATCAAAAACTGATGCAAACTTAGAGAACAATACAGTTATTAACAATACAATATTGTACATAAGCATAAAAAATACCGCCTTTTGTACAAATGAATATGGGATGAATAGGACATATATGGAATAAACAGGTAAAAAGAACATCCTGTGTCTGTTCTATTATATATTTTAATAAATTTATAAAACCTAAATCAGAAAAAACAAGTTGAATCTATCTATAATACAGTCCAAATTTCATATCCTACTATTGCTTTTCACTGATTAATTTTGTATCTTAGAAGTTTCCATCCTTTCAAAAATAAATAGTCACCTTATAAAGTGACATTTGTCATTCTATAAAGTGACATTTGTCCCGTTATAAGATGACCATTGTCCCATTATAAGGTGACAACTACCCGAATGCATAAACTATACCAGTTTTATGCACCGAAAATCTCTAATCTTCGCATTGAAAATCCTTAAAAACAATGATGAGATGATAAAAACATTATTAATATATCACCTAAATAACACTAAAAAGCTATATGGAAGTATTCCATCTTGTACGTCACATCCTTCTCTAAAAGATGATTGACATTATTCGCTTTTTTAACAAACTTCCTTAGCAATCCAACTTTCACATCCTTTATTGCTACATTCTCAACCGGAAGCTGAGCATTACCTTTCAGTTCATAAATAGCATCCGCTGATTCACAAGCCACATTTTCCATATAAACACCATCAATACGAGTAAGACGTTTCTCATAAGTCGGGACCAGGTCTTTCCATTGATAAAGTACTTCCGTATCTATTTCCAAGACGCGTTGCACATTTCCGGCATTCACATCTTTCATATAAATATTTTCAACAAATCCACCCCTACGATGGTTGGTCTTTACAAAGAAAAGACGCATAACCGAATTGGGAGCAGTACAGTCATGCATATAGACATTACGGATACCACCGGATACCTCACTTCCTATTCCAAGCAAAGTATGTCCTTTTAGTATCTGACAATTACGAATCACAATATTCTCACAAGGAGTATTCAATCTCCAGGCATCCTGATTACGTCCGGCTTTGATAACCACAGCATCATCTCCTTGGTCGAAAGAGCAATTTTCCACCAAGAAATTCTTGCTCATTTCAAAGTCGATGCCATCATTATTGTGTCCATGAGCTCTGACATCTAAATTACGGACCACACCACCGTCGCACATATAAATATGAATAGTCCAAAAAGGACTCTCCCGAATCCTGAAACCCTCTAATTGTATATTCTTACAACGATTAAAATGAATCAAGTGCGGACGCAAATTATTCTCTCCTACCGCCATCTGCCGTTCTTCAACAGGAACACCCGTAGAGGCTTTCGTATATAGTTCTTTCAATGCTTCCAAATGAGGTTGCGGACGTTTGAACCAGACCTTCCATGTCCCCATTTTAGGCTGGAGTGTCCCTTTACCACTGATCGCTACATTCTCACACTCAAAAGCATAAAGCAATGGTGAATAATTATAGCATTCCAAACCCTCCCATGAAGTCATTACGGCCGGAAGATAATCTTTAGGGTTATCCGAGAAACTTAAAACGGCATTTTCCTCCAAATAAAGATTCACATTACTCTTAAAATGAACTGGTCCGGTAAGCCATATTCCGTCAGGCACTACTACCCGACCGCCACCAGCTTTATAACAAGCTTCAATAGCAGCAGCAATAGCTTTTGTATTATCCGTTTCTCCTCCAGACTTCGCACCATAATCGGTTATCACAAAATCTTTATCCGGATAGATAAATTCTTTAATAGGCTGCATCGGAAAAGGAGCTTCTACCTTAATCGTTGTATATTGTTCACTTGCTGAAATAAGAGTTTCTACAACTGAAGCATCCACCGCAAAGGCCGTTCCATGACGGATTCCTTTCGGAAAAGAGACTTGATCGGAAACGTCTTCCCACGTTTCTCCATGATCGAGGGAACGGACAGCCCCATAACGATGGTCACGATACTTATCAAAATACACATAAAGAGTATCACCTATAAAAAGAGGAGCAGGCCCCTCCGCCCAATAGTTGCCTGTGATGGGAGCCGATACTTTGGTTGGGAATCCCCTCCTTATATTCTCCGTACGTGTCACACGCAGGTTTTTCTCCGGCGGATTAGAGTTCTCATTCTTAACTACCATAATCAGATCGTTCCTCTTTGGATCTTTCACAATAGCAGCATCGATAACGCTGAAATCCGGATTAAAAAACATGGCAGTCTTCGAGAAAGATTTGAAATCCTTAGTCGTTACATAATAGATACGGTGGTTCAGTCCCTTTTCACTTTTACTGGTAGGCACTTCCTTATGACGGCCGGGGATCGTAGTTGCCCAGAAGATATAATAGGTTTGTGACGATTCATCATAAAACAGTTCGGGAGCCCAGCAGTTATGTGCGGCAGGTTCATTCATCATCACAGGAATAGCCTTTTGCTCACTCCAATGAATCAAGTCACGGGAAGAAGCATAACCAATAATCCGGTCCGTCCAACTAGAAGTCCAGACCATGTGAAAAGTTCCGTCGGGAGCTTGACAAATACTAGGATCGCGCATCAATTTATCTTTGCCCACAGTAGGAGTTAAAAAGGAACGACCACCATTCAAAGCCGTCCAGGTCAGTCCATCATAACTATAAGCCAGATGCAAGCCATCTTTACTGTTATTTATAAAATAGGAAAAGAGATAAACGGTATCTCCGGCGGTAACGTTCATTATAGACCAGACGGTCAAAATCATCCAGACAATTACATTTTTCATGGTTCATTCTAAGATTAATAGATTCAGCTCGCAAAGATACCGTATCTTCCAAAGATACCGAAAAGCAAAGGGATAGATTAATTGGTATATTCATACAATTTTGTACACATACATCTATACATCCCATTTTTGATACGATTGTTTATGTTTCTGTACATCTTTATATTTCAAGAAGTTCGAAAAAGCCCTACTTTAGCACCAGAATTTAAAAGATAACGAAAATATATCAATCTTACGTATCATGATAAAACATTTTCTAGGCAGTATTATTCTTGCATTTCTTTCGATATCGACCGTTACAGGTCAAAGCAATGCTCTTGATCTATCCGGTAAGTGGAATTTCCAAATAGACCGGGAAGATACAGGCGTAAAAGAGCAATGGTTTCGAAAAATATTGGAAGACCACATCAATCTGCCCGGTTCCATGCCCGAGAAGTTAAAAGGCGACGAAGTGACCGTACACACGCAATGGACAGGAAGTTTATACGACAGCTCCTACTATTTTAATCCTTATATGGAGAAATACAGAATGGAAGGGCAAGTAAAACTACCATTCTTCCTGACTCCGGAGAAACATTATGTAGGTGTGGCCTGGTATCAGAAAAACGTAACCATACCATCCGATTGGAAAGGTGACAGGATCATTTTATTTTTAGAACGTCCTCATATAGAAACCACCGTTTGGGTAAATAACCGGGAGATAGGAATGCAGAATAGCCTCTGTGTGCCGCACGTTTATGACCTAACTGCCGCCGTTGCTCCGGGAAAATCTTGTCGGATTACCATCCGCATTGATAACCGTATCAAGGATATCAACGTAGGACCGGATTCTCATAGTATTACCGACCAGACTCAGGGCAATTGGAATGGTATCGTAGGACGCATAGAGTTACAGACCACTCCTAAAGTTCATTTTAGCGACATACAGATATATCCGGACTTGAAAGAACGGAAAGCCACAGTGCGAATCAGTCTGTACGCACCAGCCTCTGCCAAAGCAACGTTACAATTATCCGCTGAAAGTTTCAACTCGGATAAAAAACATTCCGTCCCTACTGTACAACAGAATATCTCAGTACGTTCCGGAGATAACAAAATCGAAATGGAACTACCGATGGGAGAAGGTTTTCTGACTTGGGACGAATTTGACCCGGCACTCTATAAACTGACAGCGACACTGACCTGTGGCAAAGAGAGAGAAGTCAAAGAAGTACAATTCGGTATGCGCGAATTTACCATCAAAGGTAAATGGTTCTATGTGAACGGTCGGAAAACAATGCTTCGCGGCACAGTAGAGAATTGCGATTTTCCGCTTACCGGCTACGCTCCTATGGATGTAGCTTCATGGGAACGGGTATTCCGCATTTGCCGCAACTACGGGCTGAATCATATGCGTTTCCACTCTTTCTGTCCGCCGGAAGCCGCATTTATTGCTGCGGACCTTGTCGGTTTTTATTTGCAGCCGGAAGGTCCAAGCTGGCCTAATCACGGTCCGAGACTGGGCAACGGCCAGCCTATCGACAAGTATCTGATGGACGAAACGATTGCCTTGACCAAGCAGTATGGAAACTATGCCTCTTATTGCATGTTGGCGTGTGGAAATGAGCCTTCCGGACGCTGGGTGCCATGGGTAAGCAAATTCGTTGATTATTGGAAAGCAACCGACCCACGCCACGTATATACAGGAGCTTCCGTAGGCAACAGCTGGCAATGGCAGCCCCATAACCAATATCATGTAAAAGCCGGTGCGCGCGGACTCAGCTGGACCGGTGCGCAGCCGGAAAGCACATCGGACTACCGTAACCGAATTGATACGGTAAAACAGCCGTATGTTTCCCATGAAACCGGACAATGGTGTGCATTCCCGAACTTCAACGAGATACGTAAATATACCGGAGTAAACAAAGCCAAGAACTTTGAAATCTTTCGGGATATATTGAATGATAACTACATGGGAGGTATGGGACACGATTTTATGATGGCTTCCGGCAAGCTGCAAGCGATCTGTTACAAGCATGAGATAGAAAAGACATTGCGTACTCCCGACTATGCGGGATTCCAATTATTAGCTCTCAATGATTATTCGGGTCAGGGAACGGCACTGGTAGGATTGCTGGATGTATTCTTTGAAGAGAAAGGATATATTAATGCCGCAGAGTTCCGCCGTTTTTGCAGTCCGACCGTTCTATTGGCACGTATCCCCAAGTTCACATACACCAATAACGAAACGTTCCATGCAGATATCGAAATATCCCACTTCGGAAAAGAAGCTTTACAAAAAGCAAATACAGTCTATTGCGTAAAAGATAAATACGGCAAGATATATGCTCGCGGAGTGGTTAGTACACGGGATATTCCTATCGGCAATCTATTCTCGTTGGGCAGCATAGACATGAAACTGAACGATATCCGTACTCCCCAAAAACTGAATCTGGAAGTACGTTTGGAAAACAGTGATATTGTCAACGATTGGGACTTTTGGGTATATCCTGACAAAATGAAACTTACACAAGGAAACGTATACACAACGGACACATTGGACGAGAAAGCGATATCCATCTTGCAGGAAGGTGGAAACGTATTGATAACAGCAGCCGGGAAAATAAAATACGGCAGGGAGGTCAAGCAATATTTCACACCCGTTTTTTGGAATACATCTTGGTTCAAGATGCGCCCGCCACATACGACAGGTATTTTTCTGAATGATTATCACCCGCTTTTCCGTGATTTTCCGACTGAATATCACAGTAACCTGCAATGGTGGGAACTATTGAACAAAGCGCAAGTTATGCAGTTTACGCATTTCCCCGCTGAGTTCCAACCGACTATTCAAAGCATAGACACTTGGTTTATCAGCCGTAAAATAGGAATGCTGTTCGAGGCTAATGTATTGAACGGCAAACTGATAATGACCAGCATGGACATCACTTCCCAACCGGAGAAAAGGATTGTTGCCCGTCAGATGCATAAAGCGATTCTTGATTATATGAACTCGGATGCTTTCCGCCCGAATACAGTCATAAGTCCCGAACAGATTCAGACATTATTTACTAAAATAGCCGGAGATGTGAAATCTTATACGAAAGATTCACCGGACGAGCTAAAACCGAAAATTAATTAAGCAGACTGATATGAAAACTACTTTCATAGGGCTTCTGTTTCTGGTAGCCCCTTATATAAACGCACAGGAGAAAATCCGAACTTTTCAACTGTCGGATGCACCGCGTTACAGCGAAGAAACTGGATACGGATATGATCTTACCGATACACCGGAAAAAGGCAGTAAGGCACCCTTCTTCTTTTCTGTCCGTGTACCGGACGGTAACTACCAAGTAACCGTTCGTCTGGGAAACAAGAAACAGGCAGGAGTGACAACAGTAAGAGGCGAGTCACGCCGACTGTTCATTAATAACCTTGCGACCCAAAAGGGACAATTCGTAGATGAAACATTTATCATCAACAAACGCAATCCCCGCATTTCCGAGAAAGAATCCGTACGAATCAAACCCCGCGAAAAGGCCAAACTGAACTGGGACGATAAACTGACGCTGGAATTTAACGGTGATGCACCCGTATGCCAGAGTATCAGTATCAAGCCTGCCGATCCGTCGGTGATTACCGTTTTTCTATGCGGTAACAGTACCGTAGTCGACCAGGACAACGAGCCATGGGCCAGCTGGGGACAAATGATACCTCATTTTTTCGGTACGGACGTTTGTATCGCCAATTATGCGGAATCGGGGGAATCAGCCAATACGTTTATTGCCGCAGGACGTTTGAAAAAAGCATTGAGCCAGATAAAGAAAGGAGATTATCTTTTCATGGAATTCGGGCATAACGACCAAAAGCAAAAAGGACCAGGCAAAGGAGCTTATTACTCTTTTATGACCAGCCTGAAAACATTTATTGATGAAGCCCGTGCGCGGGGAGCATATCCCGTACTGGTCACTCCCACCCAACGCCGGAGTTTTGACGCCACCGGACATATCCGTGACACACACGAAGATTATCCAGAAGCCATGCGCTGGCTGGCTGCTAAAGAAAATGTTCCGTTGATCGACCTCAACGAAATGACCCGTACGCTTTATGAAGCTTTGGGAACAGAAACGTCAAAGCGTGCTTTCGTACACTATCCGGCAGGGGCTTATCCGGGACAAAAACAAGATTTTGCCGATAATACCCATTTTAATCCTTACGGTGCCTATCAGATAGCCCAATGTGTGATTGAAGGAATGAAGAAAGCCGTACCTAACCTAGCGAAGCACCTAAAAATAGATCCGGCATACAATCCGGCATACCCGGACAATCCGGATACTTTCCACTGGAACAATTCACCTTTTACAGAGATAGAGAAGCCGGATGGTAACTGATATGTATATAAACTGATATAGTATATGAAAAATAAAAACATACTTGCCCTATGTGTAGCAGTACCTCTGTTTATCGCATGCACTCCTGCCAAACAAACCGGAAAAGACTTCCAATGGGGAGAACTTCCGCAACAGCCTGATTTATCATGGGCTGACAGTGTCGGTAGTCGGCAAGAGCCTATCAATCATATAACCCTATCTGCCAATTCTTTAGGTGCGGTAGCAGACAGTACTGTACTCAGTACAACAGCTATACAAAAAGCAATCGACAGTTGTGCCGTCTCCGGCGGGGGAACCGTCACTCTCCAACCGGGATATTATCAGACAGGGGCACTCTTTATCAAAAGCGGAGTAAACCTCCATTTGGACAAGGGTGTGACTTTACTGGCCAGTCCTCAAATTCACCATTATCCGGAATTCCGTTCAAGAGTTGCAGGAATCGAAATGACATGGCCATCGGCAGTTATCAATATCATAGATGAGAAAAACGCATCTATCAGCGGAGAAGGGACACTGGACTGTCGGGGAAAGGTATTTTGGGATAAATATTGGGAAATGAGGAAAGAATATGAGGCGAAAGGACTGCGTTGGATTGTCGACTATGACTGCAAACGTGTACGGGGAATCCTCGTTGAACGCAGCTCGGATATCACATTAAGCGGATTCACTTTAATGCGTACCGGTTTCTGGGGATGTCAGATTCTTTATTCCGACCATTGCACCATCAACGGATTAACAATCAATAATAATATCGGAGGACACGGTCCCAGTACGGATGGCATCGACATCGACTCATCCACCCATGTATTAGTTGAAAATTGCGACATAGATTGCAATGACGATAATATCTGCATCAAATCCGGACGAGACGCAGATGGCCTGCGGGTGAACCGTCCTACCGAAAAAATTGTGATACGTAACTGTATAGCCCGCAAAGGCGCCGGCCTCATCACTTGCGGAAGTGAGACTTCAGGAAGTATCCGTAATATATTAGGATACAATCTGGATGCAGAAGGAACTTCTACGGTACTGAGACTGAAAAGTGCCATGAATCGCGGAGGAACAGTCGAAAACATCTACATGACCCGAATCAATGCTAAGAATGTGCAACAGGTTCTGGCGGCGGATCTAAACTGGAATCCCAATTACAGCTACAGCATCCTGCCCAAAGAATATGAAGGCAAAGAAATTCCCGAGCATTGGAAAGTAATGCTGACTCCCGTTAATCCGCCGGAAAAAGGATATCCACATTTCCGGAACGTATATCTGTCTGATGTAAAAGCAGAAAACGTAAATGAATTTATCTCTGCTTCCGGATGGAACGATTCCTTACGCCTGGAGAATTTCTATCTCCATGCCATCAAGGCAACGACAAACAGTCCCGGAAAAATATGTTATACGAGAAACTTTAATTTATCCGACATTACATTGTATGCCAAAAACAGAAACGATATGGAACTGAAAGAAAATGAACAAAGTAATATCCAGTTCAGTTACGCCAATCCGACAAATTCTGACGACAGAACCGCCGAACACCTGTAATGGACAAGGGCAGTCAGATATCCGATAAAGTTCTTATTCATTATTGACTGCTCGTTCCAATTGCTTTAATGCCTGTTCCAATGTAGCACGCGGGCAGGCAACATTTAACCGCATGAAGCCTTCGCCCTCCTTGCCGAATGTTGTTCCGTCATTCAATGCCAGATGCGCTCTTTCTACAAACAGGCGATTCAAACTCTCTTGATTCAATCCCAGTTCCCGGCAATCCAAAAAGATAAGATAGGAAGCCTGCGGACGAATCATCTTGACGGCAGGAATATGTTCCCGCAAATAGTTTTCGGTAAAGTCTACATTGCCTTTGATATATGCTATCACCTGATCCAGCCATTCCGTACCATGGCTATAAGCCGCCGCCACACTCAGATAGGCAAACAGATGGCCTTCACAAAACTCACTCGCTTCCATGTAGGTACGGAAACGTTGAAGAAGTTCCTCATTTTCGATGATTACATAAGAGCTTGCCAGTCCCGGCATATTGAAAGCCTTGCTCGGAGACATAAAGACAAGTGAGTTCATCCGTGCTTTTTCTGAAGTCAAAGCAAAAGTGGGATGTTTATAAGGTGGCAAAGTCAGGTCTGCATGAATCTCGTCGGAGATAACCAAAGTACCGGTTTCCTGACAAATATCAGCAATCTGCGAAAGCTCTTCTTTCGTCCATACTCGTCCGCCCGGATTATGAGGATTACTTAAAATCAGTATTTTACAACCTTGTACATCCCGGCGGAAACGGTCGAAATCAATGTAATACTGTCCGTTCCTCAACACTAACGGGCTGAATACAACTTCGCGTTCATTTTTCTGCGCCACAAGGAAAAAAGGATGATAGACAGGCGGCATTACCATCACTTTATCTCCTTTTTCCGTGAAACAGTGGATAGCAAAAGCCAACCCGCGAACAATGCCGGGAGTAAACGTCAGCATTTCTTCGGTGACCGACCATCCGTGACGTTCTTTCAACCAATGGATAATGGAAGCCGCCCATTCCTTACAGGCGAATGTATATCCCAGCACTTCATGCTCCAACCGCTTTTTCAAAGCCTCTATCACAAATGGAGCCGTACGGAAATCCATATCGGCTACCCACATAGGAATCAGGTCATTGCGTCCCCAACGGCCTTCCACTCCATCCCATTTTACGGAATCCGTACCGTTACGGTTTATTATTTCATCAAAATTATAGTTCATACTGCATGATGTTTTTATGTTATATGAGACAAAAATAGTACTTTTGTCTTCAATTCAAAAAGGAATCTATGACGAAAGCTTTATTTTTTGATATAGATGGCACACTGGTCAGCTTCCATACTCACCGTATCCCGTCTTCCACTATCGAGGCTCTGGAAGCCGCCCATGCGAAAGGACATAAAATATTTATCGCTACCGGACGTCCGAAAGCCATTATCAACAATCTCTCCGAGCTACAGAAGCGGAATCTCATTGATGGATACATCACGATGAACGGAGCCTATTGTTTTGTCGGAGAACAAGTTATTTATAAGAACGCCATCCCCCAGAAAGAGGTAAAAGCAATGGGAGATTTCTGCGAAAAGAAAGGAGTACCCTGCATTTTTGTAGAGGAACATCATATTTCCGTTTGCCAGCCCAACGAGATGGTAAAGAAGATTTTTTATGATTTCCTACACGTGGGTGTTATCCCGACCGTCTCTTTTGCAGAAGCGACCGACAAGGAGATTATACAAATGACTCCTTTCATTACGGAGGAAGAAGAAAGAGAAATCCGCCCGTCAATCCCAACTTGCGAGATAGGCCGCTGGTATCCCGCCTTTGCCGATATAACCGCCAAAGGAGATACCAAACAAAAAGGCATAGACGAAATAATCCGTTATTTTGATATCAGACTGGAAGACACGATGGCATTCGGAGATGGGGGAAACGACATCAGCATGCTCCGTCATGCTGCTATCGGCGTGGCTATGGGGCAAGCTGAAAAGGACGTAAAAGCTGCCGCCGATTACGTAACGGCTCCGATCGACGAGGATGGTATCAGCAAAGCGATGAAACATTTCGGAATTATTTAACAAGGGGGATTTACTCTATTTATCAACATGAGCGTAGACACTAACAACGCAGAGTTTCAAGATGCCTTGAACCTGATTCAATATACACGCCAATCTGTTTTTCTAACCGGAAAGGCGGGTACAGGAAAATCTACATTCTTGCGTTACGTCTGCGAAAACACCAAGAAAAAATATGTTGTACTTGCTCCGACAGGTATTGCCGCCATCAATGCCGGAGGAAGTACGATGCATAGTTTCTTCAAACTGCCTTTTCATCCACTGCCACCGGACGACCCGAATCTCAGTCTCCAACGGGGACGCATCCACGAATTCTTTAAATATACGAAACCGCATCGAAAGTTACTGGAACAGATAGAACTGGTGATTATCGACGAAATTTCAATGGTACGGGCGGATATTATTGATGCTATCGACCGTATTCTGCGTGTATATTCCCATAACTTACGCGAACCTTTCGGTGGAAAGCAGCTGTTATTGGTGGGTGATGTTTTTCAATTAGAACCGGTCGTAAAGAACGATGAACGGGATATATTGAACCGCTTCTATCCTACTCCCTATTTCTTCTCCGCACGAGTATTCGGTCAGATAGACTTGGTATCCATCGAGCTTCAGAAAGTATACAGACAGACCGATCCTGTTTTTGTCAGCGTTCTCGACCATATCCGTACGAATACGGCCGGAGCAGCCGATCTGCAACTGCTGAATACCCGATACGGGAGCCAGATTGAGGAATCGGAAGCCGATATGTACATCACTCTTGCTACAAGACGGGATACAGTAGACTCTATCAATGAGAAAAAGTTGGCGGAACTGCCGGGAGATCCAATCACTTTCGAGGGAGTTATCGAAGGAGACTTTCCCGAAAGCAGCCTGCCTACCTCGCAAGAACTTGTACTCAAACCCGGTGCCCAGATTATCTTTATCAAAAACGATTTCGACCGCCGATGGGTGAATGGAACGATCGGTGTCATATCCGGAATTGATGAGGAAGAAGAAACGATATACGTTATCACCGATGACGGAAAAGAATGTGATGTAAAACGGGAATCATGGCGGAACATCCGCTACCGTTACAATGAAAAGACCAAAGAAATAGAAGAAGAGGTATTGGGCAGCTTTACTCAATATCCTATTCGGCTGGCTTGGGCGATAACTGTTCATAAGAGTCAGGGGCTCACTTTCAGCCGGGTAGTCATCGATTTCACAGGTGGTGTATTTGCCGGAGGGCAAGCATACGTGGCACTCAGCCGGTGCACTTCTCTGGAGGGGATTCAACTTAAAAAGCCCATCAGCCGGGCAGATGTTTTCGTCCGGCCCGAGATTGTGAACTTTGCCGGACGGTTTAATAATCGTCAGGCTATTGACAAGGCTTTGAAACAAGCACAGGCCGACGTACAATATGTTGCCGCCGCACGTGCTTTCGACAAAGGAGACATGGAGGAATGCCTGGAACAATTCTTCCGTGCTATTCATTCCCGTTATGATATAGAAAAACCTGCTCCCCGTCGGCTGATCCGTCGCAAACTGGGTATCATCAATACGCTGAAGGAACAGAATAGGAGACTCAAGGAACAATTACAGGAACAGCAGGAACGTCTGCGGCAATATGCTCATGAATATTTATTGATGGGTAACGAATGTATTACCCAAGCCCACGATGCACGAGCCGCCATTGCCAATTATGACAAAGCGCTCAGCCTCGATCCCAATTATGTGGACGCCTGGATACGAAAAGGGATTACCCTCTTTAATAATAAAGAATATTTTGACGCGGAAAACTGCTTCAATACTGCCGTAAGCCTCCATCCCGCCAACTTCAAAGCTGTATATAACCGGGGAAAACTCCGTCTAAAACTTGAAAATATGGAAGGGGCTATTGCCGATTTGGATAAAGCCACCAGTCTGAAACCGGAACACGCAGGCGCACACGAACTTTTCGGAGATGCACTGATAAAAGCAGGAAAAGAAGGAGAAGCTGCACTGCAATGGAGAATTGCGGAAGAACTAAGGAAAAAGAAATCATAAAACTCCCCTTTTATCCTTTATTATCAAAAAGTTTTATTAGTTTTGTCTCTTGTATATTCGTCAAACTCTTAAAATAAAAGTAAATGAAAAAAGGTTTGAAAATCGCAGCTATCACTGTAGGAGTTATTATCATCCTCATGCTCCTTCTCCCTTTCGCCTTCCAAGGTAAGATAGCCGATATCGTAAAGACAGAAGGCAACAAAATGCTTAATGCACAATTTGATTTTGAGAGACTTAACATTAGCCTGTTCCGCAACTTTCCACAGGCTTCTGTCACACTCGAAGATTTCTGGCTGAAAGGTACAGGAGAATTCGCTAACGATACTCTCGTACAAGCCGGAGAGGTTACCGCAGCTATCAATCTATTTTCACTTTTCGGAGATAGTGGCTATGATATTTCTAAAATCTTCATTGAAGATACCCGGCTGCACGCTATTGTATTGCCGGACGGGCAAGTGAACTGGGATATCATGAAGCCGGACACCACAGCAACAGAGGAAACACCTACGGCAGAAGAGGAATCTTCTCCTTTCAAGGTGAAGCTACAACAGTTTGTCATCAAAAACATGAACTTGGTTTATGACGATCAGCAAGGAAAAATGTATGCTGACATCCGCGACTTCAATGCCGTTTGTTCCGGCGATTTGGGAAGTGACCGTACCACATTGCAACTGGAAGCGGAAACCCAATCTTTGACTTACAAGATGAACGGCATTCCTTTCTTGGCAGATGCCAATATTTCCGCTAAAATGGATATAGACGCTGACTTAGCCAATAATAAATATACATTGAAGGATAATACTATCCGCCTTAATGCCATTCAGGCAGGTATTGACGGCTGGGTTGCCCTACAAGATCCCGCTATCGACATGGATTTGAAACTTAATACGAATGATATCGGGTTTAAAGAAATTCTTTCGTTGATTCCGGCCATCTATGCTACTGAGTTCTCAAGTCTGAAAACTGACGGGACTGCTACTCTGACTGCTGCTGCCAAAGGCGTTCTGCAGGGAGATACCGTACCCGCATTCAATATCGATATGCAGGTCAAGAATGCCATGTTCCGCTATCCGGCTCTACCGGCTGGTGTAGATCAAATCAACATCAGCGCCAATGTTCAGAATCCGGGAGGAAATATTGACTTGACTACCGTTACCATCAATCCGTTCAGCTTCCGTTTGGCAGGAAATCCGTTCAGTCTGACTGCCAACGTGAAAACTCCAATCAGCGACCCGGACTTTAAAGCGGAAGCAAAGGGCATCCTTAATTTAGGTATGATCAAACAAGTGTATCCACTCGGTGATATGGAGCTGAATGGAACGATCAATGCCGATATGCAGATGTCCGGCCGTCTTTCTTATATAGAAAAGGAACAATATGAACATATACAGGCTGCCGGTACGATCGGATTGACAGGCATGAAACTTCAGATGAAAGATATGCCGGATGTAGAAATCCAGAAATCCCTTTTCACTTTTACTCCGAAGTATCTTCAGTTGAGCGAAACGACCGTCAATATCGGAAAGAATGATATCACAGCCGATAGCCGCTTCGAGAACTATATCGGATATGTACTGAAAGGAACTACCTTGAAAGGAAATCTGAACATTCGCTCCAATCATTTTAATTTGAATGATTTCATGGGTGATTCTGCCGAAGGAACAGACGCAACACCGAATACCGCCACTACAGACTCGGTTGCTACTTCAACCGGAATCTTTGAAGTCCCCCGTAACATTGACTTCCAAATGGACGCTAATCTGAAAGAAGTATTGTTCGATAAGATGGTCTTCAACAACATGAATGGCAAACTCATTGTGAAAGACGGTAAGGTAGACATGAAAAACCTTTCCATGAATACAATGGGAGGAAATGTAGTAATGAATGGATATTATTCTACCGCCAACGTGAAGAAACCGGAGATGAAAGCCGGATTCAAACTGTCGAATATCGTTTTCGCACAGGCTTACAAAGAACTGGATATGATACAGAAGATGGCTCCTATCTTTGAAAACCTGAAAGGTAATTTCTCCGGCAGTATCAATGTATTGACTGATCTGGACGCAACTATGAGCCCTGTATTGGACACAATGCAAGGGGACGGCAGCCTCTCCACCCGCGATCTCAGTCTGAGTGGAGTAAAAGCGATTGACCAGATTGCCGACGCTGTGAAACAGCCGAGTCTGAAGGAAATGAAAGTGAAAGATATGACACTGGAGTTCACTATCAAAGACGGACGTGTGGAAACAAAACCGTTTGATATCAAGATGGGTGACTACAATTTGAATCTTTCAGGTAGTACAGGACTCGACCAAACCATCGATTATACAGGAAAGATCAAGCTGCCCGCTTCTGCCGGTAACATTTCCAAGCTGATGACTCTCGACTTGAAGATCGGAGGCTCGTTTGCCTCTCCTAAAGTCAGCGTTGATACAAAGAGCATGGCAAGTCAGGCTGTTGAGGCCGTAGCCGACGAGGCTATCAGCAAACTGGGACAAAAACTAGGTCTGGATTCAGCCGCTACCGCCAATAAAGATTCTGTCAAGCAGAAAGTGACGGAAAAGGCGGCAGAGAAAGCACTGGATTTCTTAAAGAAGAAACTCAAATAAAAAAGGAGAAAAAGGTTATGCTTCTGAAGCTATATGATAAAAATAATAACCCGCAGGATTTACAACGAATCATTGATATCCTGAATGATGGCGGACTTATTATCTATCCCACCGACACGATGTATGCTATCGGTTGTCATGGTTTGAAAGAACGTGCGATAGAACGGATATGTCGCATTAAGGAGATAGATCCGCGCAAGAATAATTTGTCAATTATCTGCTATGACCTGAGCAGTATCAGCGAATATGCCAAAGTCGACAATAATGTATTTAAGCTTATGAAGCATAACCTTCCGGGACCATTCACCTTTATTCTGAACGGAACAAACCGGTTGCCTAAGATTTTCCGTAACCGAAAGGAAGTAGGTATCCGTATGCCGGACAATCATATCATCCGAGAGATAGCACGGCTGCTGGACGCTCCCATCATGACCACCACCCTGCCTCATGAGGAAAACGAGGACTTGGAGTATATGACCGATCCGGAACTTATAGACGAAAAGTTCGGAGATATCGTGGATCTTGTTATTGATGGAGGTATCGGAGGCATAGAGCCGTCAACTGTCGTAAAATGCACAGAAAACGAACCGGAAATCGTGCGTCAGGGAAAAGGCTGGCTGGAGGAGAATTGAACCATTTATAATTGTTCATACTCTGATTGTTCATATAGAAAACGGGCTGCATCAACGTTGAATTGATTGCAGCCCGTTTTTATAGAGTATATTCCACTTCTTACTTAATCAAAGACTCCGGATCCAGATGAGCGGATTCAATGTCTTTAAAGTAACGATAGGTACCTACTTTCAGTTCTACCGTAGCAGCATCGTCACAAACGATGATACCCTTTTCGTGCATCTGCAGAGCACTGATAGTCCACATCTGAGTGATAGCGCCTTCTACCGCATGATACAAAGCACGTGCCTTGTTATGACCATTAACGATAATCATCACTTCCTTTGCGGAAAGCACAGTACCGACTCCCACTGTCAATGAAGTCTTAGGCACTTTATTGATATCATTGTCAAAGAAACGGGAGTTAGCGATAATTGTATCCATTGTCAATGTTTTCTGACGAGTGCGTGAAGTCAGTGAGGATCCCGGTTCGTTGAAAGCAATATGTCCGTCAGGGCCGATACCACCCATAAACAGGTCTATGCCACCGTATGATTTAATCTTCTCTTCATAACGTGCACATTCCGCATCCAAATCAGGAGCGTTACCGTTCAAAATATTTGTATTCTCCGGCTTAATGTCAATATGGCTGAAGAAGTTATTCCACATAAAAGAATAGTAGCTTTCCGGATGTTCCTTCGGTAAACCTACATACTCATCCATATTGAACGTTACGACATTCTGGAAAGAAACAATGCCCTTCTTATTCAGGTCGATCAAAGCCTTATACATTCCAAGTGGGGAAGAACCGGTAGGACATCCTAATACAAATGGTTTTTCAGGAGTTGGGTTAGCAGCTTTTATTTTTGCAGCAACATAATGTGCAGCCCACTGAGATACAGACTGATAGTCCGGTTGAATAATTAATCTCATAAGTCGATTGTTTTATAGGTTAGTTAATAAATAATATCTCATTCACTGTTTTATCGGTCTTTCTTCAAGCGGTCCGCCATTGCTCGTGCCAGATTTTCGCACTGAGTGTAAGTGATATCCCTCATCGCCTGCTTCATCTCCACAGGATCGCCCACTAACTCGAATTTGCTCTTTTCCGCAAATTCAGCCAGACGTTTCACAGCAGCACCTGCCCATGTAAAGGAACCGAAGTAACCTAAATAGCGACCTTTCACCTCACGCAACAGAATCTTTGAAAGCAACGCATCTACTTCGGGGAATAGCTGATTGCTGTAAGTAGGCGAACCGATGATTAATCCTTTATAACGGAAAATATCTGCTATGATATAAGAAGGATGGCTCTTCGTCACATTGTGCATGACTATATTTTTGATTCCTTGTGCCGAAAGCTCTGCAGCGATAGCCTCAGCCATTTGTTCCGTATTTCCATACATACTTCCGTACACAATCACCACACCTTCATCCGCATCATAACGGCTCAGTCTGTCATAGATACCAATCACTTTGGCAATATTCTCTGTCCATACGGGTCCGTGAGTAGAGCAGATAGCAGAAATAGGAAGTCCGCCCAGTTTTTGCAAAGCCTTTTGTACAGGGCTTCCATACTTACCTACAATATTTGAATAATAACGGACCATTTCTCCCCAATATCTGTCTACATTCATGCCAGTATCCAGAAAACCGCCATCCAATGTACCAAAGCAGCCGAATCCGTCACCGGAGAAAAGAATTCCTTCCGTTTCATCAAAGGTCATCATCGTTTCAGGCCAATGCACCATCGGAGTCATATAAAATCGCAGTTTGTGATGTCCTAAAGCTAAGAAATCCCCATCCTTCACCAGATACTGTTCGCCAGTCACTCCGTAGAAGCCTTCAATCATACCAAAGGTCTGCTTATTACCCACAATAATAATTTCCGGGTAATGTTGCTTTATCAATCGGATAGAGCCGGAATGATCCGGTTCCATGTGATTTATAATCAAATAATTAATGGGACGTTCGCCAATCACCTGCTTTATTTTACGCAAGTAGACTTCAAAATAACAGATATCTACCGTATCCACCAATGCCACCATTTCATCATCAATCAGATAAGAGTTATATGAAACTCCATAGGGCAATGGCCACATCGCTTCAAACCGGTGTTTGTTGCGGTCATTTACTCCCACATAGTGGACATTTCCTTTAATTCTTGTTTTATGTTCCATTCTTCAGTTATTAAGTGGTAAACTTATCATCTGCAAAAATAATCCTTTTTTCCGAATCCTTATACTTCTTGCCTTGATAAGCATCTCTTTCTTTCATTCTTTTTTGTAAACGTGCCACAAATTCATAATTTTTCAATCCCCAATCCGGTGCTATTAATAATTCTTTAGGAGATTGAGAAACAAAACGTTCCACCACCATATCAGGTCGGAGGTGTTCTATATAATCGATTACCAGATCAATATATTCGTCCACTTCCGTAAACAGATGGAAATCGTCCGGAACTTCAGCATATTCATGCGCCATTCGAGTACCCCGAATCAACTGTAACTGATGAATTTTAAGGGTAGATAGAGGCAATCGGGAAAGGATTCCGGCTTGCTCCACCATCGTTTCATGCGTTTCTCCCGGAAGTCCAAGAATAATATGCCCACCTGTCAGAATACCACAGGCAGCCGTTCGTTCTACAGCCTCCACTGTTTCCGCATACGTATGCCCACGGTTGATACGTTGCAAAGTTTTATCACAAGTACTTTCTATACCATATTCTACCATGAGGAAAGTATGTTTATTCAGTTCTTCCAGATAATGCAACAGTCCTTCCGGCATGCAATCCGGCCGAGTTCCAATCACTAGCCCTACAACACCGTCAACCTTTAAAGCTTCTTCATATTTGCGTTTTAGCCCCTCCAACTCCGCATACGTATTTGTGTATGCTTGAAAATAGGCTAAATACTTCATCTCCGGATATTTGTGTGCAAAAAAGTATTTTCCTTCCTGTAACTGAGTAGTAATGGACTTCTCCGTCCGACAGTAATCGGGATTAAAAGTTTGATTGTTACAATATGTACAGCCTCCCCACCCTTTCGTTCCATCCCGGTTAGGACACGTGAACCCGGCATTTAATGATATCTTTTGTACTTTATAAGAAAAGTATTTCCTCAAAAACGTTGGAAAGTCATTATATAATATAGGTGTGGACATATTTACTCCCTTCTTTTAGTATTTAATCGGCAAACATAAGAAAAATCAGTGAGTTACAGAAAGTTAGTGCAAAATATCTTCAATATATTAAATATTTCATAATTACCATAAGATAAATTAATAAATATTGCGATTCAAAAAAGTATTTAATTAATTTTGCCATGATTTTAGGCATTGACGGGAGGATACTTGTGAAAGTCTTGTGCAATTTATTCCCCAATTATGATTTCATCTCACCATACCCCATGCAACTCTCGTCAATAAAATTATCCTCTCTATATTCCAAATAAGAATATGGAGAGGATTTTTTAATTCATCAATAGAAAACAAATGGGCAAAGGAACAAAGAATAGAAAGAAGAAAATTACTAATCTGCATTTTGGCCTTGAATGATACCATGCACCAAACTATTCATGTACATTTCCAAATTAGTATATTTGCCATTTACATCAATCATTTTCTTATTTCCATCCGAGCTATCATTGGGATCTAAGCCATACTCTATTTCCCATTCATCCGGTATACCATCACCATCAGAGTCTATCACACAACGTTTAGTATCCAATGATAATTCCGGCCATGAATTACTTCCTAATTCTATTATATCGTTCGGCGTATTGATATACCCATCTAAATTGCCGGAAGCAGTGTAAGATGCCCCCCGATTTTTCACATCCTTTATAACCAGATTATCTACTTTATCCCTATAATCACAACACCCAACATATTTCATTACTTTATTATAAGCAACTTCTGCCGTATGAGTAGTCACTGTCCCGTAATCCAATGGCTTAGATAATTTCAACCCAGCTTGAGCAGCCGTTGTCCACATATTATCCACTTTGTCATCATTCGTTTGTTGGGCATACACTCCATTCGTCCAATTATCTACAGTCACTCCACTATTACCCTCCATCACATTTCCATCAATGTAAAAGGTTCCCCATTTTTGTGCATACGGTGCAAAAGAAGGGTTCTTCTGAACATATTCCTGTGTATAGATTCCTATTTTAGCAATACGGTATTGTACTTTAGAAGAAGCCTTGTCCGTAGCAGGTCCTGGTTTATAATAATTATTCACGAGATTGACATGTTGGTCTTCCCCTCCATAGCAACCTTCACCTGCCCAATTATAAAAAACGTTATTACGAATATCCACACATTCTGTCAGAGCTAACGTAGTAGGACGAGGTCCCAAACGTGGGACACGGCTCTCGCAATGTGCAATCATATTATGATGATAGGAAGCATAATGACCACCCCAGTTTCCTCCAAACCCATGCGGTTTATCTTTCGAAGGAGTATCACGTAACGCCTGAGCAGCCAAACACCATTGCACTGTCGAGTTTTCCATTCCATATACAGATAGGCATTCATCCGTGCACCAACTGATAGAACAATGGTCTACTATAATATTCTTTTTATCCATCCCACCTAATCCATCCGAGTCTAAATTTACATTTCCAGGACGAAAACGCATAAAACGAATAATTACATTATTAGAATTGATTACAAAGTCATAATCAGCAATGCAAATACCACCAGGAGAAGTTTGTCCAGCTATTGTCAAATTATCATTTGTTGTTTTTAACTGAGCTTTTAGTTTAATTGTACCTGCCACATCAAAAACGATTGTCCTTGCTCCTTTTTGAATAAGCGCCCAACGGAAAGAACCTTTTTGAGGATTAGTAGGATTATCCTCCAATGTAGTAACATGGTACACACTCCCTCCTCGCCCCCCTGTAGTACTTCGTCCATGTCCTTCTGCACCGGGAAAAGCTAATAATTGTCCATAATCCAACTTCTTTATTGCAGTAGGAATATTCTCTCCTTGATTACCAAATTCATTATGAGACTCCGTGTTTTCATTAGAACAAGCCCAAACGCCACAAAGAGGTAGAATGGTAATACATAAAAAATAAAAATACTTTTTCATCATTCAAATTACATATTATTAGATTAATGTTTTCTTTCAGACGGCACAAAGGTAAAAGAGTAATGGAAAGAAGATGTTGAAATATTGTTTTTTCCAGAGATACTACTCTCAAAGTACTAAATAACAAAAAATACGAAGCGAAAAACAAATATTACACATAGCTATATTTACATTCATATACTTTTGTAGCGATAAATAAACACAGAAAAAGAAAGTGATACAGCCAAATCAAATTAATAACTATTTATAAACATGCAAAGAATGTCTAACAAAGTGGAAAACATGCGTACCTTGCTGTTAATGCTATTTGCAGCAATATCGCTCAGCGTATCTGCACAAACAATTACTGTAAAAGGTAATGTGAAAGATACCAGTGGAGAGCCTGTTATTGGCGCTTCCGTTGTTGAAAAAGGTAATACGACCAACGGTACGATTACAGATCTGGATGGCAACTTTTCCATCAAGATTGATGGGAAGAAAACATTGGTTATTTCATACATAGGTATGAAAACTCAAGAAATTGCAATTCAAGGTAAAAAAGTAATTAACGTACAGATGACCGATGATTCTAAAGCATTGGATGAAGTAGTCGTAATCGGTTATGGAACAGTTAACAAAAGAGATTTAACAGGATCGGTAGCTTCTGTCAATTCCAAGGACCTGGCAGTTGTTCCGGTATCCAGTGCCACCGAAGCCCTTACTGGAAAACTTGCAGGTGTAAGTATTACAACAACCGAAGGAGCTCCTGATGCAGACGTAAAAATTCGTGTTCGCGGTGGTGGTTCTTTATCCCAAGATAATTCACCTTTATATATTGTAGACGGTTTTCCGGTTTCAAGTATCAGTGACATTGCCCCATCCGAAATACAAAGTATTGATGTTTTAAAAGATGCATCATCCACTGCTATTTATGGTGCCCGTGGTGCAAACGGTGTTATTATCATTACTACAAAAAGTGGCAAAGAAGGGAAAGTACAAGTTGATTTCGGTGCCTCCTATGGTTTCAAAAAGGTTACTAAACTCAATAAAGTTATGAGCCCGTACGACTATGTGGCTTATCAATATGAAACCGGAAGAACGGAAGAATACGGTCTTTTTGAAGATATGGATATTTGGAAAACAATGGAAGGTACTGATTATCAGGATGAGATATTCGGACGTACCGGCAACCAAGCCCAATATAACCTGAATGTCAGTGGCGGCAGCAAGCAATTAAAATATAACATCAGCTATGCTCACAATGACGAAAAGAGTATAATGTTAGGGTCAGGTTTCAATAAAGACAATGTGAATGCTAAGATCAATTCAGAATTAAACAAGTGGCTTTCTTTAGATTTCAACGTACGTATGAGCTACAGTACACTAGATGGTCTGAGTGGAGGTGCTGACACGAACGAATCAAATGCGGCTAATTCCATTGTAGCCAATGCCACCCGTTTCCGCCCGGTCAATCCAATGGCGTATGACGCAAGTGATGATGAAGCAAATAATGCCTATACCACAAAGAATCCATTAGAACGCCTATTAGGAGTATATAAGAAAAAGACTACTTTCAATCAGAATTATAATGCAGGCGTCAACTGGAAACCATTCAAAAACTTCACATTCCGTTCTGAATTCGGTTACGGATGGAAGTATGAAGATACTGATCAGGTTTGGAATGCCGATGGTGCACAAAATTCAAAGTTAGGCTATAACGGACAACCGCAAGCTGTATTCACTAGAGTTACTACTAAAAACTGGCGTAATGCAAATACATTGACATACGATAACAAAAAGCTGTTTGGAGGACGTGATAGAATCAATGTACTTTTAGGACACGAAGTAAGTAGTAACGAAAAAAAGACATTGGAGAATACTTCTGTCGCATTTCCTACCAGCATGAGCATTGAAGAAGTTTTGTCTACTGCCGGTGCAGGAACAGCATTACCCAATCAAACAACACTTGCTGCCAAAGAAAATCTGCTTTCTTTTTTCGGTCGAGCCAACTATACATTAATGGACAAATACCTTCTCACCGTAACCGTTCGTGCAGATGGTTCCAGTAAATTCGCCAAAGGCAATCAATGGGGAGTATTCCCATCAGCTGCATTGGCATGGCGTATATCTGATGAACAATTCATGCAAAACACGCGCAATTGGCTTTCTAGTCTGAAATTACGTTTAAGCTATGGTACTGCAGGTAATAACCGTATCAATTCAGGACTGACATATACAGCATATTCACTGTCAAGCAATACTGCCCGTGCTCCTTTCTTCAATGGTGATCGCACCAGCATGATGGAATTGGGCAGTTATCTATACAATCCGAAATTAAAATGGGAAACAACCGTTACAAGAAACTTTGGTATCGACTACGGATTCTGGAATAATCGTTTATCCGGTTCTATTGACCTTTATTGGAATACAACCAACGACTTGCTCATGAAAACGGAAATACCGGCTAATGCCGGCTATAACTACCAATACCAAAATTTCGGAAGTACCTCCAATAAAGGTGTAGAACTATCTATGAATGCGATCATTGCTGACAAGAAGAAGTTTGGACTGAATTTTAATTTCAATATTTCCTACAACCGTAACAGGATTGAGAAACTAAATACGGACAATCCGTGGCAAAGTAGCGGTTGGGGCGGAAGTACCATCGCAAAATATGAGGATTTCCGTGTAGAAGAAGGCGGACGACTTGGAGAAATTTGGGGATACAAAACCAACGGGTTCTATACAGCCTATGACCCTGTAACAAATCCGGAAGGCGAACTAGTCCTAAACGGAACAAACTGGGTATTGAAGGACGGTCTGAAAGACAATAGCGTAAACATTACAGGCGGAAGTTATTTCCCCGGAGGATTAAAAGTAGAATGTGATGAGAATGGAGAACCGATCAAACAAAAGCTAGGTAACACAGTAGCTCCGGTTTATGGTGGTTTTGGCTTCAATGGTCGCGCCGGTAACTTTGATTTCACTCTCTTCTTCAATTTCTCTATTGGAAATAAGATTGTTAATGCCACCAAACTAGCTACCTCATTCTTTGCCGGAACTTCATACGGTTACAACCTGAATGAAGACTTCTGTTCTGGAAAACGCTACACTTGGATTGATCCGACAACCGGCTATAATTTAGGCAAATCTATAAGTTCAGACGCACTTGCTTACTATGGTGGTGAAGCAGGAATCATATCACGTTTGAATCAAATCAATGCAAATGCCAGCATTTACAATCCGGTAGCCGTCACTCAAATGCAGTTGACAGACTATGCTGTTGAAAATGCCTCTTTTTTACGTGTGAACAACATTACCATCGGTTATTCACTTCCTAAGTCATGGATTCGCAAATATTATATGCAAAACGTACGAATCTACGTAACCGGGTATAATCTTTTCTGCCTGACTAACTACTCCGGCACCGATCCGGAAGTTGATACCAGCAGCAAACGAAATCCGATGACTCCAGGTATTGACTATGCTGCTTATCCGAAAAGCCGTTCATTTGTCGGTGGTATTAACGTAACATTCTAATTCTAACACAAAGGAGATTATTTTATGAAAAAGATAGCAAAGATATTATTTCTGTCCGCCAGCCTTTTCTGTACTACGGCTTGTTCGGACTTCCTAGACCAGACAGCACCATCCGAACAACCCGGAGAAAATGTATTTGAATCTACTTTCTTCACAGAACTGGCAGTCAATAAGCTTTATGGACTTATGACACAAGATGCCACATACTCTCGTGACATACCTATCGTTCTGAGTACAAATTCAGATTGTGAACTGGTTGATGGTCTAGGAACTGATGCCAACAATACAACTCACGAACGTGGTGCAATGAATTACAATGTAAGTCCGGGATGGTCAAAACTGTCCAACGTATGGGATGCTATGTATTCAATTATCGAAAATGCAAATCTGATTGTTGAAGGAATTAATAAGAGCTCCTTATTAACGTCAGGGGACAGTGACCAACGGGCGATGGAACGTTTCAAAGGTGAAGCGTTGACAATACGTGCTATGGTCTACTTTGACTTAATCCGCCTTTTTGGCGATATACCTTATAAAAGCGAGTCTTCCAACCCGGATTTGAGCAATGTTTACTTAGGGAAAAGTGATCGGGATGTTATCATGGATGAGCTGATTAAAGATTTGGAAACAGCAATTACCCTATTACCATGGGCAGGAGAAGTTTCTGCATACACTACAGAACGGGTGACTAAAGGATATGCCCATTCCTTATTGGCAAATATCGCTTTGTCAAGAGCCGGATGGAGTATTCGTGAAGAACAGAAGAACGGCTATGTTACCGCAGACAAAAACTCGGATCCGGTCTATCCTACCCAACGTTGCGATGACGCTACCCGCACCAAGATGTATGAATTGGCACTGAAACATCTGGCAACTGTCATAGATAATGGCACCCACCAGTTAAATCCATCATTCGCCAATGAATGGTATTTGATCAACCAACGCCAATTGGATGAAACTTATCGTGAAAACATCTTCGAAATACCGATGGGATTAGGAGTCAGTGGCGAACTAGGCTACACAGTCGGCGTACGAATGAACGGTTTTAGTACTTTATACGGTGAACAAGGAAACTCCTCCGGTAAACTTAAGATGACAGCTCCATACTTCTGGTCTTTCCAGGATGGCGACCAACGTCGTGACATTACTTGCTGTAACCTGCAATTAAAAACAGAGAACAATGTTCTAAAAGAAAAAATGCTCGGTAATACACCATTCGCCATTTACTGTGGAAAATGGGACATTCGCCAAATGAATGAAGAATGGCGTCAAGTTGCCATCGCTACAGGTAAAGCCAAATGGATGTCCGGTATTAACTGCGTCCGGATGCGCTATTCCCAAGTATTATTAATGTATGCCGAAACCCTAAACGAATTGGCCAGTGGTCCTGACGGAACTTACAACGGAGCCTCCACCCGTATTAGTACCGCTAGAAAAGCATTGGAATTGGTACATACACGTGCATTTGCAGATGCAAACAAATCTGAAGCCGAAAATTATATTGCTGCTATCAATGGAAAGGAAGACTTTTTTGAAGCAATTGTAGACGAGAATGCTTGGGAATTGGCTGGAGAAGGTTTCCGCAAATATGACCTGATTCGCTGGAATTTATTGATTGATAAAATCAAACAGTTTAAAAGCGATTATGAAAGCCAACTGTTTTCTAGTAAGAACTCATATCCGGAAAAAATTTATTTCAACTATTCCAATGACGACAAGACGAGCATAGACATCAGCAGCGTCACTTGGCATGGTATTCCTAGTGGAAAAAGTAGCAGCGATTATGATGACAACAACAATTTTTGGGGAAAGGAACGGACAGATACCAAAGGACAAGCTCAGTTGACAGTCAATTTACCTTCCATTTCCAGTGGACTAGTAGGAGATAATGTAGCAGTTATCAACCGTTACTTACTGCCAATCGCATCTACTACGATCTCCGCTTCTAACGGAATGTTACATAATTCATACGGATTTTCAGACTAATACCTAATCAATAAGTAATCATGAAAAAATTAACACATATTATAAAAACAGGAGCCTTCGCACTCCTCACTTCTCTAAGTGTTGCCGCTTGTATAGACGGTAACGACTGGGAAACCATTAGTGGCAACCGACTGTTCGGTACTACAAGCTTCTCTGTGGAACCGGCTGCAATAACAGCTGAAGCTAAATGGGACGCAACCCCCAATACCGAATATTACATCATCGAAGCAAGCAGGGAACAAATGGATGATAATATGCCAATGGGCAGTGCTTCAGGTAGTATCGTATACGGTGAAGACCAATCAATCAAAAAATCGCCTTATACCCTGACCGGTCTGTTAGGTGAAACGACCTATTATCTACGCATCAAATCCGTAGCAAGTGGAAAAGAATCCCGTTGGATATATTTGGAAGACGGAACATTCGAAACTTCGAAAGAAGAAATATTAGGTACCATTCCAAGCGAAAACATTACGGAAGAAACCATTTTAATTACTTGGGAAGCCGGTCTGGAAGTAACGCATTTCATCATCAAAGCAGGAATAGATGCTCCTATAACAAAAGAAATAACTTCGGAAGAAGTCGCTGCCGGACAGAAACTGATTGAAGGATTACTGCCGGGAACAGAATATACATTCTCCATCTATAATGGAGAAATTAAGCGTGGCGAAACTACAGCGATGACAGTAATGCCCGAAATGGTAGATTTCACAAGTGTTACGCCTACCAAAACATCTGTCAGCCTTGTTTGGGATCCCGAAGCTATCCAAACCGGTTCCACGACAGTTTCTCATTATGCATGGTGCGAAGGAGACAGAACACCAAGCGTCAGTGATCATTATACTGCATTAACAGTTGAACAAATCAGTCAAGGACAATTGAATTTTGATGGACTTGAGCCTAGCACAACTTATACAGTAGCTTTAATGAGAGGAACGTACGTTCGTGCACTGACCACCTTTACAACAGCAAAAGGTATTCCAAGTGGATATACCAGAGTTGTTGTAACTAACAAAGAAGAATGGAATACAGCTATAAGCAGTAACACCGGGAAAGTAGCCATGTTAATACCTAGTGGAACAACACTAGATATAACTAGTGCAACAGCAATTATCCCCAATACAATCACATCATTATTGATTTGGGGAGCTGACGAAAGTGAAGAGAAGGCAGCAATCCAGCCGGATATCAGACTTAAAGGACTCAGCTTCGCTGATGGAGGAGGATATGAAACAATCGAATTCTACAATTTATATCTCCATCATGATAATAATGAAAACAATTTTGTTGTATACCACCAAAACAATAATGCAACCATCCAAAATTTAATATTAGAGTCATGTAAAGTCGACAAGATTCGTGGTATTTTCAGATTCAAAAATGCAACAGGTTCTTGTAGCAATTGTATCATCAATAACTGTCTGATTGAGAACATTGGCAGTTATGGTCTTTTTGCCACAGCAGAGGCAAAGGGAACGTGGACGTTCGATAATGTCGTACTTACTAATTCCACAATCAATGAATCCGGCATTGATTTATCACAAAAAGGTCCATTATTAAAAACGCAACAAGACCACTCTATCTCATTTGAAATAAACCAATGCACAATATATGGATTGGCATATACAATAATCAATTCTGGTAGTAAGCCATTGACTTTGAATATTTCAAATACATTGTTTGGCGGATTCCAGTCCGGACAAACAGTAAAAGGATACGAAGAAGGAACTACGGTTAACTCTTCTGAAAATGTATACACAGCTTCCGACTCACCTTTTCACAGTAATGCATTAGGAGAATGTTTAACAATAACAAGCGCAGAGTTATTCAATGCACCAGCTGCGGCGAACGGTGACTTCACCGTAAAAATAGACACCTATAAAACTTACGGTGACCAACGTTGGAATAAATAACAATAAAAAGAAAACTTATGAATACAAAATATATTTATAAAATAAGCAATTACCTATTCATTTGTATGCTGGCATTAGCTGTTTTCGCATGCAAAGACGATGATAATTCAGAAGACACGAGCGCATTGACGCTCGTATCTTCCAACATTACAGAAGGTGCCACACTGGAAAGTAACAGTGGCTATGTAGAACTGACTTTCAACAAGAAAGTTCGCCAAGCCCCCAATACATCCATCACATTCAATGATGCCGATATACGAATTATCATTCTTAATAATGTGGTGCGCTATAAATACAGCACATCAGACAATACAGACTGTACCTTTAAAATACCTTCCGGAGCATTGCTCGATTATAGCGGAAACCCGTATCAGGGACTGACTCTGAATTTCAAGATCATGGAAGAAGCGATCACCCCAAAACTGTTCGACGTTATAGTCGATCCTAATGGAAAAGGTGACTATACCAATATTCAGGATGCCATTGATGCTGTTCCAAGCAACCGTACGGAACCTTATCTTATTTTTGTTGCGAATGGGACTTATGAAGAATTCATCAATGTTCCCAAAATCAAGCCTTTCATACATTTGATCGGACAGGACAAAGAAAAGACAATCATCGCACGTAAGTTAACCAGTGCCAGCAATGCTACCGGTGACGGCGGAGAAGAAGCATGGCAGTATTCGTGGAGAAACGAGGCTAACCAAAGCCAAAGATTCCAAGAAGCTGTAACTATGATCTATGCTACCGATTTTTATGCAGAAAATATATCTTTTGTGAATACATGGGGAACAGAAAAACTGATCGGTCCTATGGCGGAAGCAATGTACACAGCCAATGACAGAATTGCTTTCTACAATTGTAAATTCAGATCTTTCCAAGATACATGGCAAACCAAAGTACAGTCTTCATCTGAGAATGGTATCAATGCCAGACATTATGCCAGTGATTGCTGGATAGAAGGCGCCGTTGACTATTTCTATGGAAACGGAAACGTATTGATAGAAAACACGACCTTATACAATGTACGCTACGGAAGTGTTATAACTGCCGCTAATCATACTACCGGCACAAATTGGGGATATGTATTCAACAATTGCACAGTTGACGGTATCAACAAAGTAGATCCTGACAAATATGGAACAGAAAGCCTCGACTATCAACCGAGTAAAGGAACCGCTCAAACATTAGGAAGACCCTGGCAGAACAATCCTATCACTGTATTTCTAAACACCAAACTGAAATTCGACATTGATCCTGCCGGATGGAGAGATATGAGCGCCGTACCTGCTTTGTATGCTGAATACAACACGACGGACAAAAAAGGAAAGGCGGTAGATATGAGTCAGCGAAAGACTAAATACACTATCAATGGTACATCATATAATTATGAAGGTAAAACCGAATTAAGTTACTCCGAATACATTAAATATACTTACGAGAACATTGTAAACGGTTCAGACGGCTGGAATCCCAAGAAGTTTATGGAACAATTGGAAACCCCGGAAAATGTATCACTCAACGGAACGACCTTAAGTTGGGACGCCCGTTACAAAGCAATCTGTTACCTGATCTTCAAGGCAGACGGAAGTTTTGAAGGACAAACGATTGACACTTCTTTTACCGTAAGTGATGCAGATGCAACCTACACCGTAAAAGCCGCCAACAAATACGGAACTCTTAGTGAATAAACAATCAATAAAATATTAAAGTTATGCACAAGTTATTATTCGGAGCATTTCTTTCCGGTTTACTAATTTCATTCGCAGCCTGTTCGGAAGACGAAGCGAAACTCACCAACAGTTATCAGTATTTTCCCGGAAATTCAGATAAGACAGAAGAACCTAATGATGAAGAGTTAATAGACTATCCAACACCTGACCGTACCAAAATAGCAGCCTTTCCCGGAGCATTCGGGGCTGGCCGCTACACAACAGGAGGTGCGGGAGGCAAAGTCTACACAGTAACGTCACTTGCAGACAATGGTGCAGTAGGAACTCTGCGCTGGGCACTCAACCAATCTGAAACTCGCACTATTGTATTTGCAGTCAGTGGAATCATCGACCTGCAACAAAACCTGACTATACAAAAAGGAAATGTAACCATCGCCGGACAAACAGCCCCCGGTGACGGTATCTGCCTGAAAAGATATCCGGTTATTCTAGAGGCTGACAATGTTATCATACGTTTCATGCGTTTCCGTCTAGGAGACGAGCAAATCAATAACGCAGAAACCAAAGACGCGGATGCCATTTTCGGCAGGAATCAAAAGAACATCATCATAGACCACTGTTCTATGAGCTGGTGCACAGACGAATGCGCTTCTTTTTATGGTAACACTAATTTCACAATGCAGTGGTGTCTCATTGCCGAAAGTCTTGCCAACAGCATACATCCGAAAGGGGCTCACGGTTACGGTGGCATTTGGGGTGGTTCTCCTGCCACTTTCCACCACAACCTATTAGCTCACCACGTCAGTCGTACTCCCCGTCTATGCGGAAGTCGTTATAGCAACTCGCCCGACAATGAAAAGGTAGACGTACGCAATAACGTATTTTACAATTGGGGAGCAGGCAACGGAGGCTATGCCGGAGAAGGAGGAAATTACAACTTCGTCAACAATTATTATAAGCCGGGTGCTGCTACCAACACGAAGAAAATTGTCATTAACCGTATTGTCGCTCCAGGTCCCGATGATGGAACTAACAACCAGGCAAAAGGCGTATGGGGAGTATTTCATCTGAAAGGAAACTATTTTGACGATACGTCAGCCGCTCTTGACCAAAGCAACAAATCACTTATTGCAGAAGTCAACAATGACAATTGGGTAGGTTTTCAGCCAAACCAGAAAATCAGTGTCAACGGTGTGGACGAAACCATTCCTTATCCAAACAATGATGAAAATGCATTAAAATCACAAACGGAATTTGTTATTTCAAATGATGTCAGTACCTTTACACAATCAGCGCAAGAGGCTTACGCAGATGTATTAAAGTATGCCGGAGCTTCTTATAAACGTGACGCTGTAGATACGCGTATCATACAAGAGACACAGGAAGGGAGCTACACATACCCAGGAAGCAATGGAGGCAAATTCGGAATCATCGATTCACAACAGGATGTAGGCGGATGGCCTACTTACCAATCAGAAAGTGCTCCACTAGATACTGACGGCGATGGTATTCCTGACAGCTGGGAGACAGCAAACAAGCTCAATCCCAATGATACATCCGACGGCGTAAAATACCAATTGAGTGCTGAATACACAAATTTGGAGGTATACATAAACGACCTAGTCAAGAACTTATATCCGATAAAATAAAAATCATATTATGAACAAAGTATTATTAGGAACACTCTGCATATTATTCATGCTTCCCCTTGCTGCAAGTGCTGCAATAATAGGGGAAAATTGTCCTAGTCCCATCGACCGCTCCAAAGTCCCCGCCTTTCCCGGAGCCGATGGAGCCGGTAAATACACCACAGGCGGTGCCGGTGGCGCAGTCTACACCGTCACCTCCTTAGCCGACGACGGTTCAAAGGGAACACTCCGCTGGGCTATCAATCAAAAAGGTCCGCGTACCATTGTTTTCGCGGTCAGCGGGATCATTGAACTCCAGAAATCATTGAAAGTGAATAACGGAGACCTGACTATTGCCGGTCAGACAGCACCGGGCGATGGTATATGTCTGAAGAACTATACATTCTCCATCCAAGCGGACAACGTGATTGTTCGTTTTATCCGTTCGCGTATGGGAGTTGACATCAAGCAAAAAGGTGACGATGCCATGAACGGAACAAAAGCGCATCAGAATATCATCATCGACCACTGCTCCATGAGTTGGAGCACGGACGAATGCGCCACATTCTATGACAACCGTAACTTCACCCTCCAATGGTGTATCATCAGCGAAAGCCTTGCCAACTCCATCCATGAAAAAGGAGCACACGGCTACGGAGGTATATGGGGCGGTCAAGGAGCTTCTTTCCACCACAATCTGCTAGCACACCACACCAACCGCACACCGCGTCTCTGCGGAAGCCGTTATACCGGCAAGCCGGAAGAAGAAAAGGTAGACCTGTTCAATAACGTAATATACAATTACGGCAGTGACGGAGCATACGCAGGAGAAGGCGGTTCGTACAATTTCATCAACAACTACTACAAGCCGGGACCTTTCAGTGCCACCAAAGGTTCTTACAAACGCCTGTTCACCGCATACGCCGATGACGGAAAGAACAATAATAAAGCCGGAGTTCACGGAGTGTTCTATTTTGACGGCAACTATATGGATCCTACCTGTTCCAGCCTGACAGACAAACAAAAGGAAGCTCTCTACAAAGTGAACCGGGACAATGCTTACGGATTGGTTATCAAAAAGGAATTCGCACCCGAAGACGAGGTTCTCTCTTCCAAAATATTTGATATAGCCGAACGCGCCTCATTGCAACCTGCCAAGAAAGCGTACAAGGATGTTCTCGAATTTGCCGGAGCTTCTTATCGCCGCGACGCGGTAGACCAACGCATCGTGGAAGAAACAAAGAAAGGGAAGTATACTTACGAAGGTTCTCATGGCAGCACCAACGGAATGATCGACCAACCGAAAGATGTAGGCGGATGGCCAGAATATAAAACAACCACCGCACCTGCCGACACAGACGGTGACGGTATGCCTGACGAATGGGAGAAAAAGAACGGATTGAATCCGAATGATCCTGCTGACGGGACGGTTTATGGACTTAGCAAAGAATACACCAATCTGGAAGTCTACATGAACAGCCTGGTCAATCACTTGTTTCCTCAAAAGTAAATTCCGCGATACCACAATCGGATAAAACGCAGGATTAACGCGGATTTTCGCAGATCAGACTCCAGATTAAGAGTTTATCTTTGCGAAAATCCGCGTTAATTCACGTTAATCCGCATTTAAACAAATCCTATTTTCCCTGTTTCTTATCCCTATATTCAGTCGGTGTCATCCCCACTTGCGCTTTGAAACACTTGCTGAAATATCGCGGATCATTAATACCCACCATATACGAAATCTGCGTCATATTAAACTCACCCGTCTCTATCAACTGCACGGCACGCTTCATACGCATCTCCTTTATAAACTCAATAGGCGCCAATCCCGTCAAGGTCTTCAGTTTCTTAAAGAATACCGAACGGCTGACTGCCAGTTCACTGACCAGATCATCGACAACCAACTCTCCGTTATCCATATTCTTTTCCATCAGTTCGACCAACTTATCCATAAACTTACGATCGTTGGGAGACATCACCGGAACCTCCGACACCTGTCCGTCCACATCGTTCTTTTGTGCTTCGGAGGTACCCCCGACAACCGTTTCGGACGTTGTGGATACACCGGACAAACTACCGTTCGAGTCCGCAACCGGTATATTCAGCAAATTCTCCCGATAGAAACTCTGCAACTTCTTTCGCTGCGACAGCAAGTTCTCCACACGCGCCTGCAAATAAGTCGCACTGAAAGGCTTCGTTATGTAATCATCCGCGCCATATTCCAACCCCTCCAATTTACTCTCGATCGTAGTCTTGGCCGTCAACAAGATAATAGGTATATGGCTGGTCGTCATATCCGCCCGGAGTTCACGCGTCATCTCGATACCATCCTTCTCCGGCATCATGACATCGCTGATAATAATATCCGGTACATACTTCAACGCCTTGCTCCATCCTTCCATACCATCAGCAGCCTCCACCACCCGATAATTTGAAGCGAATATGCTACGCAAAAATACCCGCAACTCTTGATTATCCTCCACTAATAACATCAGTTCCTTAGCGTTTCCCTCTTCCGTTTCCTGTTCTTCTTCCACAGAAGAAGCGGTCCCCACCTCCTCTGCGTCCGCAACCAACCTTTCGGACTGAATGGAGGAATTGGCCAAATCCACCACCTGTCCCATTTCCATCGGAGCGCCGGTATCTTCGAGGATAAACTCAACCTCTTTATCGTAATGTCCTTTCCCTTTCAGGAAATCCACTTTAAAACAACTGCCCTCTCCCAAACGGCTGTCAACACTGATAGTAGCCTGATGCATCTCTACGAGTTCCTTCACCAGCGAGAGCCCGATACCTGTGCTCGCCTGATTGAAAAGATTCTTATCCACCAGATTCTCAAAACGGACAAACAGCGATTTCTTCTTGTTCTCGGCTATACCGATACCTTGATCCTGCACACCGATGGAAACGACTTCTTCATCCTCGCGGATAAAAATCGTAATCATCTTCCCGTTCGGCGTATATTTAAAAGCATTGGAAAGCAAGTTAAACACAATTTTTTCCAGCTTATCCGCATCCACCCAAAGATAAAGATGTTCCTTTTCCGTCTCAAACAAGAAATCAATCCGGTGCTCTTCGGCGACAGCCTCGAAGTTATCCATCACCTTACGGACGAACGGCACGACATCCACACGCTGCACCTGCATCTTCATCTTCTTGTTCTGAATCTTGCGGAAGTCCAATATCTGATTGACGAGACGAAGCATCCGACTGGTGTTCCTTTCTACCACCACCAACTGCTCCCGTGCGTCGGCCGGCAATTTATCATTCTTCAGCACCTGCTCCACCGGTCCGGCTATCAATGTAAGCGGCGTACGCAATTCGTGGGAAATATTCGTAAAGAAGCGCAACTTAATATCCGAGATCTGCTGCTCTACCGACACCTCATGCTTCAACCGATAAATCGTGAACAGGATATAAACAGCCACGAGGATAATAATCAAAACAAAAAGTACATACATCACATACGCCACAGGGGTCTCCCAAAACGAAGGAAGAATCACTATATCCAACGCACGTTCGTTCTCCACCCACACCCCGTCGCTGTTGGTAGAACGGACACGGAGCACATATTTCCCTTTCGGAAGGTTCGTATAAGTCACACTCCGCTGCTTGTCGGCAAACGTCCACTGCTTTTCAAAACCATCCAGAATATATGAATACTGCACATTCTGCGGATTGGTGTAGTCCAATGCCGCAAAATGAATGGAAAAGATGTTCTCGTCATGCGAAAGCACCAACCGGTCTGTATCATCAATATCCACTTTCAGCAACGAGCCGTCTCTGGGTACGACGTTCTCATTGGCTACCGTCAACTTGGAGAATACGATAGACGGAACATAGCTGCTTTTGTGGATAGAATCCGGATTGAAAATAAAGACACCGCCACTGGCACCGAAAAGCATACTCCCTTTGGCAGTCAGCGTAGAGGCCGCCTCACTGAAACGCACCGGAAAAGTAATGCTGCGTTCATCAAAACTCTCGAAGCGTTCTTCCGACGGACTGAACTTGCAAAGCCCGTTCTCAGTACTGATCCATAGATTCCGTTTATGGTCCTCGCGGATGGAAAGCAAAATATCCGAAGAAAGCCCATCCTGCACCGAATAGGACTCGAATTTAGCATGACCGTCTTTGTCGATAGATACCAGCTTGTTGAGACCGCCGCCGAATGTTCCCAGATAAAGTTCCTTATTTTGAGTAGGGATAATCCAATGCACGTCATTGTTGCTCAAACTTTGCGTGTCGTTCGGCACACGGGAGAAATGATGGAACTCCACCTCTTCCGGTTTTTCAAAGTTCTCGTCGAAAGCGATAGCCCCCGTAGTAGTTCCCACCCACAGGCGACCGTTATTGTCGGAAGTAATAAAGCGAGCCTTATAGCAAGGGTCGATAGGATAACCTTTCAGATTATTACGATGATTGATAAACAAAGTCTTCCGGTCCTTGTCCTCCGTGATATAATTGATACCTCCGCCAAAAGTAGCTACCCAAATACGCCCGTGATGGTCTTCGTACACACAATACACGTTATTATCACTCAAACTGTACATATCATCCTCCTGATGACGATAGCGGGTCAGCCTGTAGGACATACCGTCCGGAGAGGTGGACTCGGCACGGATCAGTCCGTCACCTTTCGTCGCAATCCAGATGATACCTTTTGAATCCTGAATGACGAAATAAGCGGTTCCCCTCATCGGAGTACCGGTGGTAGAGACAGTACCGTTCTCCGTCAGATAACCTTTGTACGTTCTGCGGACATCATACAGGCGGAGCATACCGTCTTTCACTCCTACCCACAGGTTACCCAACTTATCTTCGCACAAAGCACGCACCTCGTTATGCAGCGATTCATGCTCGTGCAATACAGGAATCATCATCGAAAAGGGAACATTGCGATATGTCACCTTTTCCAATCCTTTGGAGTGCGTACAAAGCCATAGATTGCCTTGTTTATCAGAAAAAGCCGAATGAATCTTATTGGAGAAACGCCAGTCGTGACTGCCCAATTCATTATAGAAAGGAACCAGACGCCCTTTTTGCCGGTCGAAGAAAGAGAAACCGCCACCGTACGGATGCACCCAAAGGAAACCGTTCACGTCCTCAAAAATGTGGAAAGCCGGACGCGAACGTTCGGGATTACTGTATTCAATCAGAATCTGTTCACGGGTGACTACTCCTGTTGCCGGGTTGAAATGAGCCACGACACCCGGTTCTTCCTGTTCAAACCAGACTTCAGAAGAACGGTCTACGTAGGCCGAAAGAATCGGACGGTCGGGCAACGCTTTGCAAGTCAGAGAAGAATAATGTACGGCAGCTTTCGTCTTCAGATGATAGGTAAAGAAACCATCCGAGTCCGTTGTGACCACCGTCTGCTCCGGAGCTACTTCGTGAATGGAGGTGATGCGGCTCTTCGTAGGCAGTTCAAACAATGTAAAGTCGCCACCTTCTTTCCGATAAGACCAGATGCGTCCATGATCGGAAGCGAAACGGATGTGTCCGTCATTCTCCTGCGCCGCATAAAAAGCCTGGTTCATGCCACCGTTCTTTCCTTTTGTCTCCGTAAAGTAGGAAACAGGTTCCCGCGTGCCGGGACGAACCAAGCCCAATCCGTTATCCGTCAACAGCCAATCGTTTCCCGCTTTATCCTGATAGACTTTAAAAACATGGAAAGAAGGGAACAATTCCGACTTGCCGGAGTAAATATCCCATGTCAGGCGGTTATTTTCTTCGGGATGGGTCAGGATACGGATCGCTCCGTCATTGTCGGTCAGCAACCAGACAGTACCGTTCGGCATTACTTCAATGGTATGTACATTGAACGTACTTCCCTCTTCTCCCGCAGCGGGCACTTGCTCGAAAGTCTCCGTTCTGGGATCGAAACGATGGACACGGTTGTCGTATGTCAGCAGCCAGAGGAAACCGTAACAATCCTCATACATACGGTCTACCCTGTTATTGGTCAGACTGATGTAATCTCCCTGACGTGCCTTATAGGTCTTGAAAGTGTAGCCGTCAAAACGGTTGATACCATCCCAAGTAGCAAACCACAAATTGTCTTTATGGTCCTGAAGGATGTTCATGACTGTGTTCTGCGACAATCCGTCCTCTGTAGAATAGTGGGTAAAGAAGCAATGTTGCTGTGTATGTGCCGTGAATACGACAGCCAACAATAGAATTACGGAAATTAAGGTTTTCTTTATCATATATCACTCGATTCTGTGCCGTAAAGATAGAAAAATACTAGCATTCTGGCGCTATCTTCAACAGCTATTTTGCAGAATCGGGAGATATAATCAACGTTTCACATCCAACAACCGGTTTCCGTCCCTCACCGGATTCCAACCATCGTCTCCTGCCAGCACTGTTACCGGCTCATAACCTTTCAGATTTTTCAACTGACGGGAGAATGCCGCACGTGCTTGCGGATTGGCCCCTGCGCCCTTACTGCCATATTCGGCATAAAAGACTGTCTTTTCGTTTTCCTTCTTACCCCAATTATTCCAGCCGACAGGAAGAATATGTTTACCCAGTTCGCAGCGAATAAATACAGCCTGTGCATAAGGTCGCCAGGGACGTGACAAATAGACCTTTGTAGCTTCCGCATCAGCCGTCAGCCGACAGTCGTAGAAAACGTAACCGTACTTCTTTCCTTTATCGGTAGAAGGGGCAGTGACGTAGCCATCCCCCTTGCTGTGAATGCGGCAACGATTGAAGACAGCCGTAGACCAGCCGAAAATAAAATCGACCGTTCCTTCGATGTAGCAGTCCTCATAATATTGGCGGCTTTGCTTGCCGTATGTGTAGAGTGTATCCTGGAAGCCGAGAAAACTACAGTTCTTAAAATAGGCACGGTCGGCAGAAACAAAACAGGCAACTGCTTGCCCCACGGGACCTGCAGAGTTCTCGAAGGTGATATTCTCGGCATAAAAATCAGGAGCATAGATGTAACAGCTGGACGAACCGGAAGTTCCCATGTTCTCACCGAATACGTTCTTCTTGTTTGCGAAATCGTCATTGGTCAGTATCGTACCATCTTCGCCAATCAGGGAGATATTAATCTTACTTTCGGGGATGATTATCTTTTCTTTGTAAGTGCCTTTGCGGACAAGGATTGTGGTACGTACATTTTTGCGAAAGTCGGGGACAGCATTAACGGCTTCCTGCACAGTGAAGAAATCACCGCTGCCGTCTTGAGCCACCACATAATCATAATGACGGATACATTTCGCCAATTCCGGAATCTCTTTGCCGATGGCTTTCACCGCCAATCCCGCTACGGTTCTTGCCCCATAGATATTCAAATGAGTATTGTCCTCACGTCCCTTCGGAAAGGCCGGAACCCGATTGGGTTCTACAAACATGAACAGCTTTTTCGACTCTGCGGGACCAAGTCCCTGCACCAAGTCGTGCGTGATTTTATTCAAGTCGATGAAGGTCACTCCCAACTCTTTGGCAACATTGCGGGGAGAATCCAGATATGCCCCATGAGTATCGAACAGAACGGTTCCTTCTTTGGGCTGCTCTTTGGATGCACCGGGTATCCGTCGGATGTCTTCCGCAATAGAAGCATCTTTCGGCTGAACAAAGTTACGGCGGACGATGGAATTGAATAGTACGGGGATACCGCCTTTCGCACGGGTTTCGTTGACAAACCGACGGAGATTATCGTCGAAAGTAGTTCCCGGATCGGTATGACGGGTAGAATCCGTTTTTTCATCATTATGCCCGAACTGAATAAAGACATAATCTCCTTTCTTCACTTTAGAAATCACTTTTTCCCAACGTCCTTCAGAAATAAAGCTTTTAGAACTGCGCCCGTTGGCGGCATGATTGTCTATCCGTACATCTTCGGAAAAGAAACCGGGAAGCACCATTCCCCATCCCCTTTCGGGATTTCCCCCATCCATCTTTTTATTTGCCATCGTCGAATCACCGATCATAAAGATAGGACAACAGGTTTATCCGCACGGAATGCAGACAAAAGAATAAAAGCCGCCGCCAGCAGCCATATCATTTTATTTCCTTGTATTTTCATACTTATCTTACTTTAATTATACTACTCTCATACATACAAAAAAACGTTTTCCTCTATCACCTATCACCTTCGATAGTCAAACTACTTATTATCAACCAGTAAGATGGTGACAGTTCCTCATAACCAACCTATCACCCAACTGTCACCTATCACCGTGAAGCCAAACGCTTATCACCGTAAAGCTAAGTGTTTGCCGGTACAAAGCAAAGAGTTTCAAGCAGCCGAACAGAAAGTTTCAAGCGCTTGAAACTAAAGTTTCTCACTGATGAAACTACAGTTTCTTACCGGTGAAACTACAGTTTCACACCGATGAAACCGAAGTTTCATGCCGTGAAACAAAAAGTTCGCTGTGGCGAAACAAGTGGAAACAAGTCGGCAAAGGACCGTTTACCCCATTTCTCTTACTTGTAAGGGTACCAATTGCTATTTTCTTTGAAAATATTCTCCGGTGTATACCTCAAGGCTTCCTTCTTTGTAAGCTGTTTGCCCCATGCCACGCGTCCCGATGTATCCGCACCGTCTCCTGTGTTTCCAAATTCCGCATAACGGGCTGTTCTCTCATTCTCCGGATTCTTCCAATTATGCCAACCTTCGGGACGGATATGTCCGCCAAACTCACAATTAATAAAAGCCGTAGCGGCATATGGACGCCAAGGACGGCCTAAATAGACCTTTTTCACTCCGGGAGCAGCCGTCAGCTTGCAGTTTTTAAAGACATAGCCGAATTCTTCATTTTGAGGAGTCGAAGCAGCAGTGATATACGAATCACGTTTGCTATGCAGCTCGCAATACTCAAAAAGTGCAGTGGAAGGACCGAAGATAAAATCAGTAGTACCTTCTATATAGCAGTTGGTAAACAGCAAACGGCTACCCTCCGAGCCTGTATAAATGGTATCTTGATTTCCAAGAAAGCGGCAGCCGACAAACATCAGCCGGTCTCCTTCGGTATGGAGGGCAACTGCCTGCCCCAAAGGAGCGGCATTATTCTCAATCGTCAAGTCCTTGAAAGTGATATCACTGCCTTCCACTTTCACGGTGTAGGTACGGAATGTTCCCATCTTATTGATATTGGCATGATCATCATACGTAATAATCGTCTTTTCGGAATCTTCACCTACCAGTTGCACGTTCTTCACCCACGAAGGAATCACTAGCTTTTCTTTATATACCCCTTTCTTTATATAGATAGTCACCGTATAATCCATAAAGGCGCGTACCGCTTCCACAGCGTCCTGGATATTACGATACTTACCCGTTCCATCACGTGACACAACCAACGTGTCTTGCTTTTGCTGTTGCTCATAGGACAAAAGACGTTCATATTCCAAACTCGCCATTATGAACGGACCTACCGCCTTCGGGTCGTTATTGCGAATCGTTTCATTGATATAATAATCATAATCGCCTGAACGGTATACTTTTCCTCCCAATCCTGCCACCGCGCAAGCCTTCGTGACAGTTACCACTCCATTCTTGTCCACTTCGATAAAATTATTCAGGAAACCTTTATAGCCTTTCAGCGCCACATTCAAATATGATTTATCAATATATCCCAGCCGTACCGCCTTGAACAAGGAATAAATAAACATAGCAGAGCAGGAAGATTCCACATAATTCCCCTTATCCCCGCTTCTGTCCATCACCTGATACCATCCTCCGGTCTTCGGGTCTTGAAGTTTCCTCACTTGTACGGCAACATTATTCAAAATATCCAGCAGAGAATCTCTTCCGGCTTCATGCTTCGGAATAAACTCCAGCGCATCAACCAAAGCCATCGCATACCACCCCATCGCACGTCCCCAAGTGTGCTTGGACTGCCCCGTGACGGGATCCGCCCAACGTTCGGTGCGGCTCACGTCCGTCGCATGGCGGTAAAGTCCATTCTTTGGATCGTATGTGTGGCGGGCACAGGTTACAAACTGATTGATTACATCCGCATAAGCCTGCGGAAGATTATTGCGGAACGCATATTCCGCATAGAAAGGAGCTCCCATATAAATGCCGTCCAACCACATCTGATGCGGGTAAATCTTTTTGTGCCAGAAGCCGCCATCCGCATTGCGAGGCTGCCCTTCAAACTGGCTGTAAAGCAAGTCGAGCGCTTTCTTATACTTAGGATTCTTCGTCTGCTCATAAATACGGAAAAGGATTTTACCGGAGTTGATGCGGTCGAGACTGTAATCGGTCAGCTTATAAGCGGTAATCGTCCCGTCTTCATGTACCATTGTGTCCGCGTAAGCGATGGCGTAATCACGAATCTTCTCATCGCCATACGCATCATATACATCAAGCATAGCCCCCAATTCAAGTCCGTGACAATAGTCCCACTTCAACTTCGGCTGGAAATCGAGCTGCCAGGATTCGGGGCAACGGATCATTTCCGATTCAGTCATCCTCACCGACCAGGGCAATTTGCTGTCTAATTTGCTGTCTACCTGCTGAGCCGACAAAACTAAAGGAACGGTTGTTATGAATAAAAACAATATAAAAAAATCAGAAAAGAGAGTTCGTCTCATGGATTGCTATTTTAAGGATTAAACATTCAGGTCTTTTCACGGTACGAAAGTAGCGCTTTTCCTTCAAAGCCTATGGGATTTTTTAGTCAACTAGGTGTATTTTTTGTTTTTCGTGCACGGAAACGACTAATTTTGTGCACGTAAACGTCAAAAATGTCCATTTTTGATGCAATATCTGATAAATTAAGAGTTTCGTTTTGGAAGAAAGCGGAAAAGGTCGTACTTTTGGCACGGTTTACAACTAATACCCTCTGGGGAAACACAGTAATATATCATTAAAACAGAGAAAAAAGAACAGAATGGAAGAAGTATTCAAGTACATTATCGGTCTTGGAGCGGCAGTAATGATGCCGGTCATTTTCACAGTCTTAGGAGTATGTATCGGTATTAAACTACCGAAAGCGCTGAAAAGCGGTTTATTAGTAGGTGTCGGTTTCGTCGGTTTGTCGGTAGTCACAGCGTTGCTTACCAGCAGTCTGGGTCCTGCACTGAGTAAAATGGTAGAAATCTACGGATTGGAATTGGGTATTTTCGACATGGGTTGGCCTTCTGCGGCAGCAGTAGCCTATAATACATCTGTCGGTGCTTTTATTATTCCGGTTTGTTTGGGGGTTAACTTGCTGATGCTGCTTACCAAAACGACACGCACTGTCAACATCGACCTTTGGAATTACTGGCATTTCGCTTTTATCGGAGCGATCGTTTATTTTGCTTCCGACAGTATTCTTTGGGGATTCTTCGCCGCTATCATCTGCTACATCATCACGCTTGTAATGGCGGATATGACTGCTCCCGCTTTCCAGAAGTTTTATGACAAAATGGACGGTATCTCTATTCCTCAGCCGTTCTGCCAAAGTTTTGTTCCATTCGCTATTGTTATCAATAAATTACTTGATATGATTCCGGGATTCGATAAGTTGAATATCGATTCGGAAGGTATGAAAAAGAAATTCGGACTGATGGGCGAACCGTTGTTCCTGGGTATCGTAATCGGTTGCGGTATCGGAGCGCTGGGTTGCGCAAGCTGGCAAGAAGTAGTGGACAGCATTCCCGGCATTTTAGGATTGGGTATCAAGATGGGAGCCGTAATGGAATTGATTCCGCGTATCACCAGCCTCTTTATCGAAGGTTTGAAACCAATCTCCGACGCTACCCGCGAGTTGATTGCCAAGAAATATAAGAACAGCACCGGTTTAAGCATTGGTATGAGTCCCGCTTTGGTGATCGGACATCCTACTACACTGGTGGTATCTCTGCTTTTGATTCCTGTCACTATCTTCCTGGCTGTTATCCTTCCGGGCAACCGTTTCTTACCGCTGGCTTCTCTGGCAGGTATGTTCTACTTGTTCCCGATGATTCTGCCTATCACAAAAGGCAATGTGGTGAAATCATTCATCATCGGTCTGGTAGCCTTGATAGTAGGTCTGTACTTCGTTACAGAACTGGCAGGATTCTTCACACTGGCTGCCAAAGACGTATATGCAGCTACGGGTGACCCGACAGTAAATATTCCCGCAGGCTTTGAAGGCGGCGCGCTCGACTTCGCTTCCAGTCTCTTCTGCTGGGGTATCTTCCACCTGACTTACAGCCTGAAGATTGTCGGCCCGGCTATCCTTGTGATACTTGCGCTCGGAATGGCTGTTTACAACCGTATCCGCATGACTAGAAAAGATGCGAAAGAAGCATTAGAGAACAAATAATCAATGACATAATAATAATCCAATAAAAATTCGAAATATGAAAAGATTAGCAATTGCAATGATGTTGGGTATCGCAGCCATGTCTGCTTCAGCCCAAGTAAATTACAAGATGCAAGTGGCTTGCAATCCGCAAGACGTGAAAACGTATGATACAAACCGCCTGCGTAGTAGCTTCCTGATGGAAAAAGTAATGGTTCCGAACGAAATCAACGTTACATATTCCATGTATGACCGTTTTATCTTCGGTGGAGCAGTTCCTGCAACTAAAGAGCTGGTATTGGAAACTATCGACCCGCTGAAAGCTAAATTCTTTTTGGAACGCCGCGAACTGGGTGTTATCAACATTGGCGGTGAAGGTATCGTAACCGTAGACGGTAAAGAATACACATTGAAATTCAAAGATGCTTTGTACGTAGGTAGAGGCAAACAGAAAGTGACTTTCAAGAGTAAAGATTCAAGCAATCCTGCTAAGTTCTACATCAACTCGGCTACTGCTCACAAGGAATACAAGACTCAGTTGATTACAATCGACGGACGCAAAGGTTCTCTGAAAGCGAACTCTTTTCCTGCCGGAAAGATGGAAGAGAGCAACGACCGCGTTATCAATCAGCTGATTGTCAACAACGTGCTTGAAGAAGGTCCTTGCCAATTGCAGATGGGACTGACAGAATTGAAACCGGGCAGCGTATGGAACACAATGCCTGCACATACTCACAGCCGTCGTATCGAAGCATATTTCTACTTCAACGTACCGGCAGGCAATGCAATCTGCCACTTCATGGGCGAACCGCAGGAAGAACGTATCGTCTGGATGCAGAACGAACAGGCTATCATGTCACCGGAATGGTCTATCCACGCCGCTGCCGGAACCAGCAACTATATGTTTATCTGGGGTATGGCGGGTGAAAACCTGGACTATGGAGACATGGACAAGATTAAATATACAGAAATGCGCTAATCGTTGCGCAGCTCTGAATTACATATCAGTAAGAGAATGTGTTAAAACGCAGATTAACGCAAATTATCGCAGATTGTTTTTAATTATATATAGGTTAACCAACGGCCTATAAAATTACTTCTGTGATAATCTGCGTTAATTTGCGTTTTATTATTCGTTATGACGCCCCCTTTGGAACAAATTACATACATAATGTAACGGATAATACATGAATTCGACCAATTTTTACAAATGAAATCCAGTCGAAATACCGACCTTTGTCAGCGAATCAAAATCTATTTAAATCCATTATCATGAATACATTTCAAAAAACAGGCGAAAAAATGACAAACTACAGATGGACCATCTGTGCTATGCTATTCTTTGCTACTACAGTCAATTATCTCGACCGACAGGTTCTTTCATTGACCTGGGACGAATTTATCAAACCGGAATTTCATTGGAATGAGGTACACTATGGTACGATCACTTCCGTATTTTCTATTGTCTATGCCATTTGTATGTTGTTTGCCGGACGCTTTGTCGACTGGATGGGAACCAAGAAAGGGTATCTCTGGGCAATCGGTGTATGGTCGGCAGGTGCTTGTATGCACGCACTTTGCGGAATCGTAACCGAGCAATACGTAGGTATGCACAGCGCAGCCGAACTGATCGCCGCTACCGGAGACGTCGTTGTCGTGCTGGCTACCGTAAGTATGTATTGTTTCCTGGCTGCACGCTGTATCCTTGCACTTGGTGAGGCCGGTAACTTCCCTGCAGCTATCAAAGTAACAGCCGAATATTTCCCGAAGAAAGACCGCGCTTATGCAACTTCCATTTTTAATGCCGGTGCTTCTATCGGTGCTCTGATCGCTCCCGTATCTATCCCATTGCTCGCTAAGGCTTGGGGATGGGAAATGGCTTTTATCGTTATCGGTGCTCTCGGATTTATCTGGATGGGAATGTGGGTATTCATGTATACTTCTCCCGACAAGAGCAAGCACGTCAATAAAGCCGAATTGGACTATATCGAACAAGATAAGTTTGAGGAAGGTGAGATCCCCGCAAATGCAGAAGTAAAGGAAGAAAAGAAAATGAGCTTCCTCCAATGCTTCACATACAAGCAGACATGGGCTTTTGCCGCCGGTAAGTTTATGACCGACGGTGTGTGGTGGTTCTTCCTGTTCTGGACTCCGTCTTATCTGAACACCCAATTTGATATTAAGACATCCGATGGATTGGGGATGGCATTGATTTTCACGTTGTATGCGGTGACCATGTTGTCTATCTACGGTGGTAAACTTCCGACTATCTTTATTAATAAGACAGGTATGAACCCGTATGCTGCCCGTATGAAAGCGATGTTGATTTTCGCATTCTTCCCATTGGTAGTATTGTTGGCACAGCCGTTAGGAACACTTTCTCCGTGGTTCCCGGTTATTTTAATCGGTATCGGTGGAGCGGCTCACCAATCATGGTCGGCCAATATCTTCTCTACGGTAGGCGATATGTTCCCAAAAACCGCAATTGCAAGTATTACAGGTATCGGCGGTATGGCCGGTGGCGTAGGTTCTATGCTTATGCAATACGGTGCAGGCGTATTATTTGTGCATGCTGACGAAACCCACATGACATTCATGGGATTTGAAGGCAAACCTGCCGGATATTTCATCATGTTCTGTATCTGTGCAGTATCTTACTTGCTCGGATGGGTGATTATGAAAGCATTAGTTCCGAAATACAAACCTATCGTATTGGATTAATTCATCCACATACGTTAGATAACAAACAAGAGGGGGAACTCGTGATGAGTTCCCCCTCTCTCTTGTATTAACAATAAATTTCTTTGAAAAAGAAAAAAATAAAAAGCCTCTTCTCACGAAGAAGGCTTTTTAGGTTTACTTATTCTGCACCATCTTCCTGCAATATTTTCAATTGCAACACTTGAGATGAAGTGTCATTGCATTCTCATAATGAAGAATAGTAAACGTTAAGATGAAAAAAAGGGAAGTCTCACGACTTCCACAATTCTTCTAACCTTAAATCTAAATCTCTATGAAAAAAACGTGTTGCAAATATAGGCGTTTGTTCAACATAGAGGTGTTAATGAATCGCATAAAGAGAGAATAAAAACTAACATCTGCAAAAATTAGCAAATCACTCTTTATACTCCATTAAATTTAATAAACTTTCGTAGAGTGGATTGGACTTCAGATACTTAGGGACTCCTGTCACAAACATCTGTTTTCGCGCACGGGTAAGAGCTACATTCAGTTTACGATCAATCAGCGTACCGTCTTCTTCTGTTAAATTCGATACAAACTTTAATTGAAAATAACTGTTGATGCAACAGGAATAGATGATTACATCCCGTTCGCTCCCTTGAAAACGCTCGACAGTATCAACCATAATCCGATTCAGAGCCGGAATGCCCAATGCGGCTATTTCTTTTTTAATCAGTGCTATCTGACTTCTGTAAGGGGTAATGATTCCCAACGTACGCGCCTCATCGAAATCTATCCGGCAATCCTCATAGATACGGGCAACCAAATCCGCTACAATACGGGCTTCCGAATGGTTTATTTTCGTAGATGTTCCTGTCTTCTCCGGTATGGAAGGATAAAAAGCCAAACGACAAACAGTATCGGAGTCTTCCAGTTGGTGAGGCAATCCGACGGGAATCAGACGCCCTCCATAAAAAGCACGGTTGGCAAACAGAGCCACTTCGGGATGCATACGACCTTGACGGCAAAGCATATCGTAGGAAGGATGAGAGGTCAGGGGTGACTGACGAGCGGTGCAGTTGCGGTAGAGACGTTCGAACAGGGAATCTTTCAAGTTGGTCAGTCCGATAGACATCAAGGACTCCTCGTAGATAGCGGACTGTTCAGAACTTTGCAGCACAACGGCAGGAAGTTGCTTATAGTCGCCAATCAGGATAAATTTATCAATGGCATTCCCACCCTCTTCGCCACGTGCACAAAGAATGCCTAATAGCTGAGGTTCCAATATCTGTGTAGCTTCATCTATAATGGCAACATTAAAATGTTTCAGACGGAACAATTCCGGTTTGCCGGAAATGGCCGCTACGGTTCCTACAATGATGCGGCAACTCCGAATACGCTCGTAAACTTCCGAACGGCGGTTGCAGGAGGCTAATTCGTTTTCTATCAGATGAGTGCGGTAAGTCTCGTCGCACGACAATTCACTTCCCACACGGATAAAATCAACGGCAGGACGAATGGAAGCAAGCGATTTGCATATCTCGTCGACAGCCCGGTTCGTATACGAAAGCAGAAGGATTTGAGCGCCTTTATCCGCATGGAATGTTTCAACCATCTTCTTTAAGGCACAAGAGGTCTTTCCGGTTCCCGGAGGACCGATAAGAAGAAAATAATCTTGTGCGGCTTGCGCTTTCAATGCGACACGGGTGAAGTCGTCTTTCGCCTGTGAAACAAGAGAATCCAATGATTCGTCGAACTTCGGCGGACGCTGGGCCAGCAATAAGTCGCGACGTTCCTGTGTTGCAGAGAGATAAGCGTACAATCCTTGATACATGGAGCGGAATGTCGTATCCATCATGTCATGTTCTATCGCATAAAGGCTATCGGCAGGGAGCACCGAAGGATTCTGCTGTGTAGCCCGAAGGCGGATACTTATTTCATGATCGGTCAGATGTTCGATATTGCCCTTGAATACCATTTTATTGGTTACATTATCCGTCCCGCAGTTTCGTTCATAGAGGATAATGGCATCACCTTGACGGAAATTAGGAAGTACGTTTTGTATATCATTGTCCGCTACTGTCTCCGGCAGTTCCTTTTCTTCGAAATCGGAACGTACCAATAATAAATAAGCTTTATGCTCGTCGGCGGCATGATTTTCACGAATCCGCAAATTATAGATAATCTCACCGGCTTCGCATTTCTCGGCCAATGTGGAAAGCCACAAGGAAGCCGCACCCGTACGCCCTTCATAATCCACATCACCGGACTTAGAAGTATAAAGTTCTTTCGTCAGAAAATTATAGACCGCATAAAAATAGCTCTTTTCTATGGCGGAAAGCCTCTGCAACTTCTCCTGAAAGCGATCAATGGGCGGCCGCAAATAGGTTTCCCAGAAACGTCCTCGCAAGCCACGTTCATTCAATGTGGAAGCATTGATCTCCTCTAACTTCCGTGCAGTATATTCCGGATTGTTATGCAACTGGATACCATATTCATCGGCTACGATCCGGTTGCGCAAATCAATCACACGGCGCACCATTGCCCAAGAAGGCCGTGAAGGGTAAAGAAGCGGATAACGGGTATAAAGCAAATAGGCTTTTACTTTCCGGTGATCCATCCCCATAGAGTATTGCAATACTGCCTGATAAAGCAACATCTGCACCTTGTTGTTCTCTTTCGGTTCCACCTTGCCGCGGATAGCGTACTCGTCAGCTTTACCCGATTTCATTTCGATGAAGGAGGACATATCCCGTTGCATATAATCAAGGCGACCTTGCAGTCCGAGCGCTTCGCAGATATAAGAAGGTTCAAGCACCGCATCCGTCTTGTCCAATTCGTATCCGGCAGTATGAAAAGTATCATTCACCGTTTCGCGGATATGCTCGAAATGCAATTTGCAATCATCAAAGAATTGACGTTCCTTCTCTCTGTCCCGCAAATCGGGGCAAGCCGCCAATTCTATGGGATAGCGGCGGAAAGCCTTTTGCATACAAGTCCGATAATCAATATCCTCGTTCGGCGCATGAATCCATTCATCCAGAAAGAGATTGGCAATATTTCCCAGTAACAGGGGACGGGCATTCTCAATCGGTTGCATTCGGGAAAGGAAGTAGTTTCCCGGATGGTGTCCGTAATCGCGGAAACACTCTGCAAGCGAACTGATATCAATCAGATAATCCGGTTCGAGAACGATAAAAGAAGGGGTAAGGATTCCCGCCTCATCTATCGCAACGTCAAGCAGATTCATCTGGGCATGTTGCCAAAGCAGCTTACAGGTTTCTGCAAACTCTTCGTTTATTTGAGGTATATTATAGCGGACAAGATAGGGTCTCTCCGAGACTTCGTCCAAAGGAGTCACATACAGATATTGTTCGTCCGCATATTGAAAACAGACACGCATTCGCCGAACTCGTTCACGGGCAGGAGGGGCAACCAGATAGGTAGCGTCCGCACGGGGAAGCAAACGGTATAACTCATCCGGAATATTCTCTCCCGAAAGTTTGCGGACCAGAAAGGCCAGTGTTTTAACATCCCGCAAGAGTTTTTCCCTGTTCGGTTCGAGACAGCGGTTCAGGATTTGATTGGAAGTCAGGCGGAAAGTATGAAGCCGGTTCTGCTCTCCTACCGAAAGTCCGGTCTTGGCAGCAATAAAACTGATTCGCGCCGAGAGGTCGGTCATTTGCAAACTGCTGCTCTGCATTTGCGCCCGGCAAATACGTTCGAGCAAGTCGCGCATCTGCTTGTAACCAACGGTCAGTTCATCCTCTCCCGCCTTGCAGACTGCTAGAAGTAATTCATAAGATTCTATCGCTTCACTCTTCTGACAGGGCAATTTCATCTTCTATTTCCTCTTCGGTTTTCTTCTTATCCTTTATCATCAGGATACTCATTTCGTATAGCAGATAAAGCGGAATAGCGACAACACTCAATGTAAACGGATCGCCTGTCGGAGTAATAATGGCAGCAGCTATCACAATGATGACAATCGCATGGCGACGGTACTTCCGCAAGAAAGACTTATTGACTATTCCCAGCAGGGATAGCAGCCAGGTCACTAACGGCAATTCAAAAGCCAGCCCCATACAGAGTACCAACATCATAAAATTGTCGATATAGGAATTGAGCGACAGAATGTTCTCCACTTCCGCACTCAACTGATAGGTGGAAAGAAAACGGAGCGTCAACGGATAAACCATAAAGTAACCCAGCAAAACACCGACAAAGAACATCACCGTTCCAACTGTCAGAGCTTTACGCACTCCTTTCTTTTCATTGGGATAAAGGGCAGGACCGATAAAGCGCCATACTTCAAAGAAAAGATAAGGCATGGCAGTGACTACCGACATCCAAAAGGCTGTCGACATATGTATAAAGAAAGGAGCCGCCAAGTTGATATTGACCAGCTTCACTTGAAATTCTTGTGTGAAGAAATCATCGGTCAAATCAAGCGCCTGACCGATATGCCGTAATAAATCGTAGAATATGAAATCATTGTGGCAAGGTGCCAATATCACATGATCAAAAAGGTAAGGCATAGCAATAAAATAACCTATTGCCAATACAAACCAAACTCCGATCACCCGGAAAAGTACCTTGCGCAGTTCATCCAAATGATCCCAAAAGGTCATTTCTGCCATCCGTACTTGCTTTACTTACTTGAGTCCGCCGGTTTGTCCAGGTCTTCTTTTGCCTTATTTATTTCCTCTTTCGCATCATTCACTCCGTCTTTGAAGCTCTTCACTCCTTTTCCCAAGCCACGCATCAATTCAGGAATTTTCTTTCCGCCAAAAAGAAGAAGGATAACCAAAGCGATAATAATCCATTCGGACCCACTAGGCAAAAAGCCTAACAATAATAAGTTTGTCATAAGTTTATTTGATAAAGAGGTTTTTATTAGTCGGTACAAAGATAATTATTTTCATCACAGATCACACGGATTAACACAGATTTTTATTCACCACAGAGGACACAGAGGGCACAGAGTCCTTTTTTCATAATACGCTGTCAGTATCCTCAGTATCTGATTTGTATCTTTGAAAAAACTCCGTGTCCTCTGTGGTGAACTAATCCTGATAATATATCCGTTTCACCCGCGTCGATATGCTAGTCAGCACTTCGTACGGAATCGTATCCAGCTTGTCGGACAATACTGTGATCGGCAGGTCGTCACCGAAGATTATAGCTTGGTCACCTTCACGGCAGTCGATGTCCGTAACGTCTATCATACAGACATCCATGCAGATATTGCCCACATAAGGGGCTTTCTTGCCGTTCACCAGACAGTAAGCATTTCCACGCCCCAAGTGTCGGTTCAGGCCATCGGCATAACCGATAGGGATAGCGGCTATACGGGACGGACGTATCAAGTGTCCCATCCGGCTATATCCCACCGTATCTTCTTCGGGGACATCCCGAATCTGAAGTATGGTTGTCTTGAGCGTGCTGACATTATGTATAATCGAGTTGTCTATCGGACTCACTCCGTAAAGTCCGATACCTAGCCGTACCATGTCAAACTGTGCTCCGGGAAAACGCTCGATTCCTGCCGTATTGCAGATATGGCGTAAAATCTTATGCGAGAAAGCCGCCTGCAATTCTTGCGAGCCTTTTTCAAACAATTCGATTTGCTGCCGGGTGAAAGCGTCAAATTGAGGAGAATCACTGCCTACGAAATGAGAGAATACCGAACGGGGAATTACCGCATTCTGATTCTTCAAGCGACGGATAAGCAAGGGAATATCTTCCGCTTCAAAACCCAGCCGATGCATTCCCGTATCCAGTTTCACATGAATAGGGAAATTGGTGATCCCTTCCTTTTCTGCGGCTTTAATCAGCGCATCAAGCAAATGGAAATTATAAACTTCCGGCTCCAGTTTATAGTCAAACATCGTTTTGAACGCTGTAAGCTCCGGATCCATGATGATGATAGAGGACGTGATACCCGCTTTGCGCAGTTCGGAACCTTCATCGGCTACCGCCACAGCCAAGTAGTCAACATGATGTTCCTGCAAAGTCTTGGCTATCTCGTATGAACCGGCTCCGTATGCCGACGCCTTCACCATGCAGATCATTTTCGTCTCAGGATGGCGCAACATGGAGCGGTAATGATTCAAGTTCTCCACCATCGCGCCTAGATTTACTTCCAATATCGTTTCATGCACTTTCAGTTCGAGCGCTTCGGACACCAGATCAAAGTTGAACACACGAGAACCCTTTATCAGAATCACTTCCGAATGAAGGGATTTGAGCAGTTCTGATTTAAGAAGCGCTTCGGTATTAGGGAAGAAATAACGTTCTATCCCGTCGTCAAAACGAGCGGCACACGAAGAGATTTCCGGCCCTACTCCTATCAATTTATCAATACCCCGACTCTGCACCAATTGGGCTACACGCCGATAAAGCGTGGCAGTACTCTGTCCTGTTTCCAGAATATCCGACAGAATCAGCGTACGTTTCAGTCCTTTCTTTTCAGAACGGCGCACCAGGAAGTCAAGAGCTATATCCAGAGAGGCCAGATCCGAATTATAGCTATCATTAATCAATAGGCAGTTATTCTTTCCCTCTTTCACTTCAAGGCGCATGGCAATCGGTTCGAGGCGTGCCATGCGTTCCGTTATCTGATCGGCGGGAGTCATCAAGTAAAGGCAGGCAGCCAAGCAGTTTAGTACGTTTTCGATGGAGGCGTCGTCGATGAAAGGAATACAGAAAGTGTTATCCATATTCAGATAACGGTAAGCAATAACGGTATGGTCTTCTTTCTTTGTCACACGGCTGATGTACAAGGGACGTTCAATATCCGTACGGCTCCAGGCAATCTCACGTGCAGTCAGCATTGATTTCGCCACACAATTGCTAATCAACTCATTATCACCATCATAAATCACGACATCACAATCTTTGAAAAGGGTTAGCTTTTCCATGCACTTCTCCTGCAATGAAAAAAAGTTCTCTTGATGAGCACCACCGATATTCGTCAGAATACCGATAGAAGGCTTTATCATCCGTTTCAATGCCCCCATTTCCCCCATCTCAGAAATACCCGCCTCGAAAATTCCCAATTCTGCTTCTTCGGAAAGTTGCCACACAGACAATGGAACACCAATCTGCGAATTATAACTACGCGGAGAACGGACGATACAACGGTCCGGACTCAGCAATTGGTGCAACCACTCTTTCACAATGGTTTTTCCATTGCTTCCGGTGATACCGATTACAGGAATATTAAACTTCTCCCGATGTACCTCAGCCAGTTTCTGCAATGCTTTCAGAGGGTTGGGAACGATGAGGAAATTGAGAGTTGAGGGGAAATTGAGAGTTGAGAGTTGAGAATTGAGAATTGGCTGCGCATCATCATCCTGCATAGCACTCTCAATTCTCAACTCTCCATTCTCAACTTGTTTAAACTCTTCCTCGGAGATCACAAAGTTTCGGACACCCCGGTCGTACAGTTCGGGGATGTAGCGGACTCCACTATTGCGTTTGGTGGTTAATGCAAAGAAAAGGGTTTCTTCCGGAAAACTCAGGGAACGGCTATCTGTTAAGAGCCAATCGATAGTCGCTTCATATTCACCCACACGGCGGGCACCGATACTTTGGGCTATGGATTCAATCGCGTATGACATAGTTCTGTTTCTTTTTGAAAATCTAAGTACGGGTATTTTCTGATAAGTCGTTCTATTTTTAACACTATTTGTCCTAAAAAGCGTTGATACGCTTCGGACCCGGGATGAAAGGGCTTGTGCGCCAAGTCCCGGCGGATGTCTTCTACTTCGCGGATAACCTGCTTTGTTTCAGCGGAAAAGAAGGTTTCGGAAAAGCGTTCCCAAAGGTAATGGACCGCCAACGGAGACGGATGCAACATATCATCCGCATAGAAGCGATAATCGCGTAATTCATCCAATACGATTTCATAAGAGGGGAAGTAGAAAACTTGTTCCGGGAACGATTGCTGCAACCGGTCGACGGCCAGCAACAAAGTCGATTTACTCAATTGGTTGGCGTGCATTCCATCCCGGATATGACGGATGGGACTGACTGTAAACAAGAATTTCAAGGTTGCATTGCAAGCAGCCATATCGGTAATCAATGAAGTGTATTCATCTACTATTTCATCCACAGACAAAAGTCGGCGATTAAAATCATTCTCCGGTAATTTATGACAATTGGAGACTACCTTTCCTGTCTCTTTTGCTTCATAAACATAAGCCGTTCCGAAAGTCAACATCAGCCAATCAAGCTTCGGCACAGTCTGATGGGCTTGCAGCAAACGGGCATTGATATTCTGCAACGTAGCCTCTGGAGTAGTAGCCGAAAAAGAGCCATGATGCATAGTACTATGCCACAGCCCTCTATAAGCAAACAAATCTTTCTCCGTATATTCTTTTTTTGTAATAATCTCTTTCAAAGCTGAGGATATGGACAAAGGATTATACAGAATTCCGAAAGGATTCAAATCCAGTTGAAACTTGGCCTCTGTCAAGAAAGTTCCCATATTCTCAGCAAAACAAGATCCCATCAAAAGAATAGGAGATATATGGCTGATAGGCGGCAGTCCGACCGGCAATCCCACAGATGTTTGAAAGTTCATCATGATTTTCCTACATTTTATTACGTTTCGTGGGCAAAAGTATACTTTCTTTTCGTATTTTTGCGCTAAATTTCCTCGAATCATGAAGAATGAACCGATATATAACTTGCTAAATGCTATTAATTACCCCGAAGACCTACGAAAACTAGACGTAGACCAACTGCCGGAAGTATGCGATGAACTAAGGCAAGACATTATTAAAGAGCTCTGCTGCAACCCGGGACATTTTGCTGCCAGTCTGGGGACGGTGGAATTGACTGTAGCCTTACACTATGTTTACAATACGCCATACGACCGTATTGTATGGGATGTGGGACATCAGGCGTACGGCCACAAAATTCTGACAGGGCGTCGCGAGGCTTTTTCCACGAACCGCAAATTTGGGGGAATCCGCCCTTTCCCGTCACCGGAAGAAAGTGAATATGATACTTTCACTTGCGGACATGCTTCCAATTCCATCTCTGCTGCTCTCGGCATGGCTGTAGCTGCTGCCCGGAAAGGAGAAACCCAACGTCATGTCGTAGCCATCATTGGCGATGGTTCGATGAGTGGCGGACTGGCTTTTGAAGGACTTAACAACGCATCCACTACGCCTAATAACCTGCTGATTATCCTGAATGACAACGATATGGCAATTGACCGTAGCGTGGGAGGAATGAAACAATATCTTTTCAATCTGACAACCTCCAACCGTTACAACCAATTGCGTTTCAAACTTTCACGGATGTTGTTCAAGCTCGGTATTCTGAATGAAGAACGTCGCAAAGCGCTGATACGTTTCGGCAATAGCTTGAAATCGATGGCTGCCCAACAACAGAATATTTTCGAAGGGATGAATATCCGTTACTTCGGTCCGATAGACGGGCACGACGTGAAGAACCTAGCCCGGGTGTTGCATGATATTAAAGATTTGCAAGGTCCCAAAATCCTTCATCTGCACACAATCAAAGGAAAAGGATTTGCACCGGCAGAAGAACACGCTACCGAATGGCATGCTCCGGGCAAGTTCGATCCTGTCACCGGCGAACGTTTCATAGCCAACACGGAGGGAATGCCTCCTCTCTTTCAGGAGGTATTCGGTCATACCCTAGTGGAGCTTGCAGAAGCTAATCCAAAGATTGTCGGTGTGACCCCCGCCATGCCCAGCGGTTGTTCGATGAATATTCTTATGGAGAAAATGCCCGAACGCGCGTTCGATGTCGGTATCGCCGAAGGACACGCCGTTACCTTCTCCGGAGGAATGGCTAAAGACGGGATGTTGCCATTCTGTAATATCTATTCCTCGTTTATGCAACGGGCGTATGATAATATGATCCACGATGTAGCCATACAAAATCTTTCCGTTATATTGTGTCTCGACCGTGCCGGACTTGTCGGCGAAGACGGTCCGACTCATCACGGAGCTTTCGATATGGCTTATTTGCGTCCGATACCCAACCTGACCATCTCCTCCCCAATGGATGAACATGAATTGCGCCGATTGATGTACACAGCACAACTGCCGGATAAAGGTCCGTTTGTGATCCGTTATCCGCGAGGACGCGGGGTAGTGGTTGACTGGAAATGTCCGTTGGAAGAAATCCCGGTAGGAAAAGGTAGGAAACTGAAAGATGGTGACAACCTTGCGGTTATAACAATCGGCCCGATAGGCAACACTGCCGCCCGTGCCATTTCCCGTGCTGAATCGGAACTGGGCAAGTCTATCGCTCATTACGACTTACGTTTCCTGAAGCCTTTGGATGAAAGGCTATTACATGAAATCGGACGGAAGCATCAACGTATCCTCACCATCGAGGACGGTATCATCAAAGGTGGTATGGGTAGTGCGATTCTTGAATTTATGGCCGACAATGAATATAAGCCGACCTTAAAACGTATCGGCATTCCTAATATATTTGTGGAACATGGTTCAGTTGCAGAGCTGTATCATTTATGCGGTATGGACGAAGAAGGTATTCTGACTAAAATAAAAGAATTTATCAACTGACATGAAGATCATTATTGCCGGTGCCGGCAACGTAGGCACCCATTTGGCCAAATTGTTATCGCGTGAAAAGCAAGATATTATCTTGATGGATGATGACGAAGAGAAGCTAAGCGCTCTCAGCTCTAACTTCGACTTGCTGACAGTTGCCGCCTCTCCTTCTTCCATTTCCGGACTAAAGGAGGTGGGTGTCAAAGAGGCCGATCTGTTTATCGCAGTCACTCCGGATGAGAGCCGCAATATGACTGCCTGTATGCTGGCTACCAACTTGGGAGCAAAGAAGACAGTAGCGCGTATCGACAACTACGAATATCTTCTGCCTAAAAACAAAGAGTTCTTCCAAAAACTGGGAGTAGATTCATTGATCTATCCGGAAATGTTGGCTGCTAAAGAGATTGTATCTTCCATGCGTATGAGCTGGGTACGTCAATGGTGGGAGTTTTGCGGAGGAGCACTCGTGCTGATCGGTACAAAGATGCGTAAGAAAGCGGAAATTCTAAATATTCCCCTACATCAGTTAGGCGGTCCCACCATTCCATATCACGTAGTAGCCATCAAACGTGGAACGGAAACCATTATCCCGCGCGGAGACGATGTAATCAAACTAAATGATATTGTTTACTTCACCACTACCCGCAAATATATTCCTTATATACGTAAGATAGCCGGGAAAGAGGATTATGCCGACGTGCGTAATGTAATGATTATGGGTGGAAGCCGCATCGCTGTCCGTACCGCCCAATATGTGCCGGACTATATGCAAGTGAAAATCGTCGATAATGATATCAATCGTTGCAACCGACTGACCGAATTATTGGATGACAAGACGATGATTATCAACGGGGACGGCCGTGACATGGATCTTCTTATTGAAGAAGGGCTGAAAAACACAGAAGCCTTCGTTGCCCTGACCGGGAATTCCGAAACCAACATCCTTGCCTGTCTCGCCGCCAAACGCATGGGAGTGGAAAAGACTGTTGCGGAGGTGGAGAATATCGACTATATCGGTATGGCGGAAAGTCTCGACATCGGCACGGTTATCAATAAAAAAATGATCGCCGCCAGCCACATCTACCAGATGATGCTGGATGCTGATGTGTCTAATGTAAAATGCCTGACATTCGCCAATGCGGATGTTGCAGAGTTTACCGTTCCCGCCGGAGCTAAGATAACCAAGCATTTGATCAAAGACTTAGGGCTTCCGAAAGGAACTACCATCGGAGGTATGATCCGTAATGGAGAGGGAATACTGGTAACCGGTGATACGTTGGTTCAACCGGGTGACCACGTAGTGGTGTTCTGCCTGAGTATGATGATTAAGAAAATTGAGAAGTTCTTTAATTAAATTCTTTAATTAGATAGTAAGTATCAGGTAATTGTTATGATTAACTCGAAGATGATATTCCGGATTCTAGGCTTTCTGCTTCTGATAGAAACAGCCATGTTACTATGCTGCGGAGGTGTCTCGCTCTTCTATGAAGAAGGGGATTTAAAAAGTTTCCTAATCTCATCAGCTCTTTCTGCCGGTATAGGCGTTGTATTGCTCGCCATCGGCAAAGGGGCGGAAAAATCACTCAACCGACGTGACGGATATGTCATTGTCAGTGTGGCGTGGGTTACATTTTCCCTTTTCGGGATGTTACCTTATTATATAGGAGGATATATTCCCAATGTCGCCGACGCATTCTTCGAGACAATGTCCGGATTCAGCAGTACCGGTGCCACTATCTTGAACAATATCGAATCAATGCCTCACGGAATCCTATTCTGGCGTGCAATGACGCAATGGATAGGTGGTTTGGGAATTGTATTCTTCACCATTGCCGTTCTACCGATTTTCGGTGTGGGAGGTATCCAGGTATTTGCAGCGGAAGCCAGCGGACCAACGCATGACAAAGTGCATCCCCGTATTGGTGTCACCGCCAAATGGATATGGGGAATCTATGCCGGAATGACGGGAACTCTGATTATATTACTGACAGTGGGAGGCATGAGCATATTTGACAGTGTATGTCATGCTTTCACAACAACCAGTACAGGTGGCTTTTCCACCAAACAGGCCAGTATCGAGTATTACCATTCGCCTTATATAGATTATGTAATCTCTATTTTCATGTTCCTTTCAGGTATCAACTTTACGTTGCTACTGCTCATGTTCAATGGTAAAATAAAGAAGTTCATCCATGATGCGGAACTGAAATTCTATTTCCTATGCGTATCTTTCTTCACCATATTCATTGCAGTCTGGCTCTATCAGACTTCTCCGATGAGCGTAGAAGAAGCATTCCGCAAATCCCTCTTCCAAGTTATTTCACTACAGACTTCGACAGGATTCGCCACAGCCGACTATATGCTCTGGCCTTCTATTCTTTGGGGGTGTCTCCTTATCGTAATGATCATCGGAGCCTGCGCAGGCAGTACAACCGGAGGTATCAAATGTATCCGCATGGTGATCCTCTTCAAGGTAGTAAAAAATGAATTCAAACATATCCTGCATCCCAATGCCGTACTTCCGGTACGTGTGAACAAACAGGTTATCTCCCCTTCCATCCAATCTACAGTATTGGCCTTCACCTTTTTGTACGCGGTAATTTCTATTATCAGCATACTCATTATGATGGGGCTGGGAGTCGGTTTTCTGGAATCAATCGGAACGGTTATCTCAAGTATGGGTAATATGGGACCGGGACTCGGTACATGCGGTCCGGCCTTCTCATGGAGTGAATTGCCTGATGCCGCCAAATGGCTGCTTTCTTTTTTAATGCTCTTGGGACGTTTGGAATTGTTTACAGTATTATTGCTTTTCACTTCCGACTTTTGGAAGAAGAACTAAACAAAGATTGATATAAATCAACCGGAGTGCTAAAAAAACCTTTTTTGCCACCCCGACTTTGCAAAAAGTATAAATATTAGTTCTATATTTGCAGCCATTAAAAGAGAAAGATGAAACAAAGCTTAAAATTCGGACTACTTTTGGTACTGGCTTTGCTCATTCATTGCGCTACAGACGGGGCAATGGAAAACAATAGCAAAGCTTCCTCCCCGACTTATCGGCAGGAGAAGTGCTATGTGTCTCAGGACTGTCCGGTACATAATGCTTTGGAACGCCTTTACCATCTTTATTCCACCCAATCCTGCGATATGAATCATACGGACATCGCACATGTTCCGGCAGATAAAAGTATACTGTTGCTGATCACTTACTTTTGCGAACATTATAAATTCCAAAGTCCGCCTCTCTCATCTTCGCTTCACTCTTCCGAATATTTCTACGATCCTATCTCCTATTATATATATGGGTTAAGAAAGATTGTGGTTTAGCCGACGGTACAGTCGGCACTTTCATTCGTCATCTCTTACAGTTGGTTTTATCCCCCAGAGGGTGGACAAACTAATTGTTTATTTCTATATAATATTCAATCTAAACAGCTATTGAATTATGAATTTTACATTTTTAGTTGTTGTTTTACTGACAGCGCTTGCTTTTGTCGGTGTGGTGATAGCTCTTTCACGCGCTATCTCTCCCCGTTCGTACAACGCACAAAAATTCGAGGCTTACGAATGTGGTATCCCGACACGTGGTAAATCATGGATGCAGTTCCGTGTGGGCTATTACCTGTTTGCCATCCTGTTCCTGATGTTCGACGTTGAAACAGCTTTTCTGTTTCCATGGGCAGTGGTCATGCAAGATTTAGGCCCGCAGGGACTTGTTAGTATTCTCTTCTTCTTTATTATCTTAGTTCTGGGCCTTGCGTATGCCTGGAGGAAAGGAGCTTTGGAATGGAAATAACCAAAAAGCCCAAAATAAAATCAATTCCTTATGAGGAGTTCATTGACAATGAATCATTGGAAAAGTTGGTCAAAGAGCTCAATGCCGGAGGGGCAAACATCGCTCTCGGAGTTCTTGACGACTTCATCAACTGGGGACGCAGCAATTCACTGTGGCCGCTTACTTTTGCAACCAGTTGTTGCGGTATCGAATTTATGGCACTGGGTGCCGCCCGTTATGATATGGCCCGCTTCGGGTTTGAAGTAGCCCGTGCCAGTCCGCGTCAGGCTGATATGATTATGGTATGTGGAACAATCACTAATAAGATGGCTCCGGTATTGAAACGACTGTACGATCAAATGCCCGATCCGAAGTATGTAATTGCTGTAGGCGGATGTGCTGTTAGCGGAGGTCCTTTCAAGAAATCCTATCATGTGGTGAATGGAGTAGACAAGATTCTCCCGGTCGATGTATACATTCCCGGATGCCCGCCACGTCCCGAAGCTTTCTATTATGGCATGATGCAATTGCAACGCAAAGTGAAAATAGAACGATTCTTTGGTGGAGTGAACAGAAAAGAGAAGAAGCCGGACTATTTAAATAATGAAGAATAAGGTATTAAAAAGGATTTATGCAAGAAATACAATTTATAGCCCCTGCAGCATTACACGACGAGATGTTGCGCTTGCGAAATGAGAAGCAGATGGACTTTCTCGAAAGCCTTACCGGTATGGACTGGGGAGTGGCAGATGAGAAAGACGCTCCGGAGAAGCTCCGTGGATTAGGCGTAGTCTATCATTTGGAATCTACCGTTACGGGCGAACGGATAGCACTGAAAACTGCGACAACAAACCGCGAACAACCGGAAATCCCGTCTGTCAGCGATATATGGAAAATAGCCGACTTCTATGAACGGGAAGTTTTCGATTACTATGGTATCACCTTTATAGGTCATCCCGATATGCGCCGTCTTTACCTGCGCAATGACTGGGTAGGTCATCCGATGCGCAAAGACAATGATCCAGAAAAAGACAACCCGCTCTGCATGACCAATGAGGAGACGTTCGATACAACTCAAGAAATCGAGCTGAACCCTGACGGAACAATTAAAAACAAAGAAACCAGACTTTTCGGGGAAGAAGAATATGTGGTCAACATCGGTCCGCAGCACCCTGCTACACATGGTGTTATGCGTTTCCGTGTTTCACTAGAAGGTGAGATCATCCGTAAGATTGACGCCAACTGCGGTTATATCCATCGGGGTATCGAAAAGATGAATGAAAGCCTCACTTATCCGCAAACATTGGCCTTGACAGACCGTCTTGACTATCTGGGTGCGCATCAGAATCGTCACGCATTATGTATGTGTATTGAGAAAGCGATGGGGATCGAAGTAAGTGAACGTGTGCAATATATCCGCACGATCATGGACGAATTGCAACGTATTGATTCTCACTTGTTATTCTACTCCTGTCTGGCTATGGACTTAGGAGCCTTGACAGCTTTTTTCTATGGATTCCGCGACCGCGAAAAGATCCTTGATATCTTTGAAGAGACTTGTGGCGGACGTTTGATTATGAACTATAATACGATTGGCGGTGTACAGGCTGACCTTCATCCTAACTTCGTCAAACGAGTAAAAGAGTTCATTCCTTATTTAAGAGGAGTTATCCACGAATACCACGATATATTTACAGGCAATATCATTGCACAAAGCCGTATGAAAGGTGTCGGTATATTGAGTCGTGAAGATGCGATTTCTTTTGGTTGTACGGGAGGTACGGGCCGCGCTTCAGGATGGGCCTGCGATGTACGCAAACGAATGCCATACGGTGTATATGACAAAGTGGATTTCAAGGAAATCATTTATACGGAAGGCGACTGTTTTGCCCGTTATCTGGTACGTATGGACGAAATCATGGAAAGCCTGAATATCATCGAGCAATTGATAGACAATATTCCCGAAGGACCCTATCAGGAAAAGATGAAACCCATCATCCGCGTTCCCGAAGGAAGTTATTATGCCGCCGTGGAAGGAAGTCGCGGTGAGTTCGGTGTATTCCTCGAAAGTCAGGGTGACAAAACCCCTTATCGTCTCCACTACCGTTCTACCGGTTTGCCGCTTGTTGCAGCGATAGACACGATTTGTCGGGGAGCCAAGATAGCCGATTTGATCGCTATTGGCGGAACAATAGACTACGTAGTTCCGGATATAGACCGGTAATCACTAACCACTAAAACACTAAAAAATGTTCGACTTTAGTATAGTTACAAACTGGATACATGAGCTACTCCTCTCCATCATGCCGGAAGGATTGGCCATCTTTATAGAATGTGTGGCTGTCGGTGTGTGCCTTGTTGCATTGTACGCCATCCTCGCCATCATCCTAATCTACATGGAACGTAAGGTTTGCGGTTTCTTCCAATGCCGTCTCGGTCCGAACCGTGTCGGTAAATGGGGTTCTATCCAAGTGGTATGCGACGTGCTGAAAATGCTGACAAAGGAAATCTTCATGCCGAAAGGCGCCGATCATTTCCTCTACAACCTTGCTCCATTTATGGTAATTATCGCTTCATTCCTCACTTTCGCCTGCATTCCTTTCAACAAGGGAGCGGCAATTCTGAATTTCAATGTAGGTGTATTCTTTCTGCTGGCTGCTTCCAGTATCGGTGTGGTCGGTATTTTGCTCGCCGGATGGGGTAGTAACAATAAGTTCTCTCTGATTGGCGCCATGCGAAGCGGAGCGCAAATTATCAGTTATGAACTTTCCGTCGGCATGAGTATCATGACGATGGTAGTACTGATGGGAACCATGCAATTCTCTGAGATTGTGGAAGGACAAGCCAACGGATGGTTTATCTTCAAAGGACATATTCCTGCCGTGATTGCCTTTATCATCTACCTGATTGCCGGAAACGCTGAATGTAACCGTGGTCCGTTCGACCTTCCCGAAGCGGAAAGTGAGCTGACAGCCGGATACCACACCGAATATTCCGGTATGGGTTTCGGTTTCTTCTACTTGGCGGAATACCTGAATCTGTTTATCGTAGCCAGCGTTGCCGCCACTATCTTTTTAGGAGGATGGATGCCGTTGCACATTGTCGGGCTGGATGGATTCAATGCCGTGATGGATTACATTCCCGGTTTCATCTGGTTCTTCGGTAAGGCATTCTTTGTAGTATTCCTGCTGATGTGGATCAAATGGACTTTCCCACGTTTGCGTATCGACCAGATTCTGAATCTGGAATGGAAATATCTGGTTCCTATCTCTATGGTAAACCTATTATTAATGGCATGTTGCGTAGCCTTCGGCCTCCACTTTTGATTAGATTATGGAATATAAAGATAAAAAATATACGTATTTAGGTGGTCTGGTGCATGGCATCAGTACACTGGCAACGGGTATGAAAACCAGTATCAAGGTGTACTTCCGCAAGAAAGTGACCGAGCAATATCCCGAGAACCGTAAGGAACTGAAAATGTTTGACCGGTTTCGCGGAACACTGAACATGCCCCACAATGAGAATAATGAACATCGCTGCGTAGCTTGTGGATTGTGCCAGATGGCTTGTCCGAATGACACTATCAAAGTGACCGGTGAAACAATCGAAACGGAAGACGGCAAAAAGAAGAAAATCCTGGCAAAATACGAATATGACTTAGGATCTTGCATCTTCTGCCAACTTTGTGTGAATGCGTGTCCGCATGACGCCATCACATTCGACCAGAACTTCGAACACGCAGTATTCGACCGGACGAAGCTCGTCTTGCAACTGAACCGTCCCGGCAGTAAAGTAATAGAAAAGAAAAAAGAAGTATAGATATGGGATCAACACTTGAAACAGTAGTATTCTACTTTTTGGCAGCATTTATTATTGCTATGTCCATCATGACGGTGACTACCCAACGCATTGTCCGCTCGGCTACTTACCTGCTCTTCGTGCTTTTCGGCACAGCGGGTATCTACTTCTTGCTGGGCTACACCTTTCTGGGCTCTGTCCAGATTATGGTTTACGCCGGTGGTATCGTTGTGCTTTATGTATTCTCCATCCTGCTGACCAGTGGAGAAGGTGACCGTGCCGAAAGGCTGAAACGAAGCAGGTTTCTGGCAGGACTCTTTACAATGATTGCCGGTCTGGCGATAATCCTGTTTATCACGCTGAAGCATAACTTCATGCAGACAGCCAATCTTGCCCCGCAGGAGATAAACATCCATACGATCGGACACGCTTTGTTGAGTAGCGACAAGTACGGTTATGTACTGCCTTTCGAAGCAGTCAGTATCTTATTGCTGGCCTGTATCATCGGTGGAATCATGATCGCCCGCAAACGTTAATCATTAATCACTAAAAAACGAATCACTGATATGATACACATGGAATATTATCTGGTGGTCTCTACCATCATGATGTTTGCAGGAATCTATGGATTCTTTACCCGCCGCAATACGCTGGCTATCCTGATTTCCGTAGAGTTGATGCTAAACGCTACAGATATCAACTTTGCCGTGTTCAACCGTTTTATCTTTCCGGGAGGAATGGAGGGCTATTTCTTTGCATTGTTTTCCATCGCCATCTCGGCTGCGGAAACCGCAATAGCCATCGCGATTATGATTAACATTTACCGTAACCTCCGAAGCATCCAGGTACGCAATCTGGACGACTTGAAATGGTAAGTATAAGTAATAATAACTCAAGTAATTAAAATAAACTGTATGGAACTAACAATTCTAATACTCCTTCTTCCTTTTTTCTCCTTTCTCCTATTGGGAATCGGGGGAAAATGGATGTCACACCGGACGGCAGGCGCCATCGGTACGTTGGTACTGGGAGCGGTAGCAGTACTGTCTTACGTGACTGCTTTCCAATATTTCTCAGCCCCGCGACTGGAAGACGGAACATTTGCCACATTGATACCTTATAATTTTACGTGGCTACCTTTTACAGAGACGTTACATTTCGATTTGGGCATTCTGCTCGATCCTATATCCGTAATGATGCTGATTGTCATCTCTACCGTGTCGCTAATGGTACACATCTATTCCTTCGGTTACATGAAAGGCGAGATCGGTTTTCAACGTTATTACGCTTTCCTTTCCCTGTTCACCATGTCAATGCTGGGATTGGTAGTAGCTACAAACATTTTCCAGATGTATCTTTTCTGGGAGTTAGTGGGCGTAAGCTCTTATCTATTAATCGGATTCTACTATACAAAACCTGCTGCAATCTCCGCCTCCAAAAAAGCGTTTATTGTCACTCGTTTTGCAGACCTGGGCTTCCTCATCGGTATCCTGATTTACGGATATTACGGAGGAACGTTCGGTTTTACTCCGGATACAGTATCGCTGGTTAGCGGCGGAGCGGCTATGCTTCCATTAGCTCTCGGATTAATGTTCGTAGGTGGTGCCGGAAAGAGTGCGATGTTCCCGCTACATATCTGGTTGCCGGATGCAATGGAAGGTCCTACTCCTGTCAGCGCCTTGATTCATGCGGCTACAATGGTAGTTGCCGGAGTCTATCTGGTGGCACGTATGTTTCCGCTCTTCATCGAATATGCTCCGAATACGTTGCATATGGTTGCCTGGGTAGGTGCAATCACTGCCTTTTATGCAGCAAGTGTAGCCTGTGTACAATCGGATATCAAACGTGTACTCGCATTCTCTACTATCTCGCAGATTGGTTTTATGATGGTGGCTTTAGGGGTTTGTACATCAATGAATCCTCATGAAGGCGGTTTGGGATACATGGCATCCATGTTCCACCTTTTCACGCACGCCATGTTCAAGGCGCTGCTCTTTCTCGGTGCCGGTAGCATTATCCATGCGGTACACTCTAATGAGATGTCGGCTATGGGCGGATTACGCAAATATATGCCGATTACCCATTGGACATTCCTGATTGCTTGTCTCGCCATTGCGGGTATCCCCCCATTCTCGGGTTTCTTCTCGAAAGATGAGATTCTGGCAGCTTGCTTCCAATACAGCTCTGTAATGGGTTGGGTGATGACGGTAATCGCCGCTATGACCGCTTTCTATATGTTCCGCCTTTATTACGGTATCTTCTGGGGAAAAGAGAACAAAGAACTTCATGCGCATCACACTCCCCATGAAAGTCCGTTGGCTATGACTTTCCCATTGATGTTTCTGGCGGCAGTGACTTGTGGAGCCGGATTTATTCCTTTCGGACACTTTATCAGTTCCAACGGTGAATCCTACTCCATTCATCTTGACCCGTCAGTGGCTATCACAAGTGTTGTTATCGCGATTATTTCCATTGCCATCGCGACCTGGATGTATAAGAACGCCAAACAGCCTGTCGCCGATTCGCTGGCTCAACAGTTCAAGGGATTGCATAAGGCTGCCTATCACCGTTTCTATATTGACGAGATATACCAGTTCATTACGCATAAGATTATTTTCCGTTGCATCTCTACTCCTATCGCATGGTGGGACCGTCATGTCGTAGACGGATTCTTCGACTTCCTGGCATGGGCGACGAATGCGACAAGCGATGAGATTCGCGGCCTACAGAGCGGTCAGGTACAACAATATGCGTATGTGTTCCTTTGCGGTGCACTGGCACTTATTCTTCTGCTGGTTCTCTAAACAAGTAATAGTAAATCTTTAAACAGTAAATCATAAAGATGAATTTCTTATCAATATTCGTACTTATCCCCCTCCTGATGTTGGCCGGACTTTGGGCGGCACGAGGAATTAAAGCTATCCGGGGGGTTATGGTTACGGGCGCATCAGCGCTTCTGATAGCCTCTGTCGTACTTACATTCATGTATTTGGGAGAGCGTAGCGCCGGAAACACGGCGGAAATGCTTTTCCGTGCAGACACACTATGGTACGCACCGCTTCATATCTCCTACTCGGTAGGCGTAGACGGCATCTCGGTAGCTATGCTGTTACTGTCCGCCATTATCGTATTTACCGGCACATTCGCTTCCTGGCGTTTGCAACCGTTGACCAAAGAATATTTCCTTTGGTTCACGCTGTTGTCGATGGGAGTGTTCGGATTCTTTATATCCGTAGACCTGTTCACCATGTTTATGTTCTACGAAATAGCCTTGATACCTATGTATCTGCTGATTGGCGTATGGGGTTCGGGACGTAAGGAATATGCAGCGATGAAGCTGACACTTATGCTGATGGGTGGTTCCGCTTTCCTACTGATCGGTATTCTCGGAATCTATTTCGGTGCAGGAGCCACTACCATGAACCTTCTTGAAATCGCACAGTTGCACAACATACCTTTTGCACAACAATGTATCTGGTTCCCGCTGACATTTCTCGGTTTCGGTGTGCTAGGCGCTCTTTTCCCCTTCCATACATGGAGTCCCGACGGTCATGCCTCCGCTCCGACAGCAGTTTCCATGCTTCATGCCGGAGTGCTGATGAAATTAGGAGGTTATGGTTGTTTCCGTATCGCCATGTATCTAATGCCGGAAGCCGCTAACGAACTTTCCTGGATATTCCTGATACTGACCGGTATCTCTGTCGTTTACGGAGCTTTCTCCGCTTGTGTACAGACTGATTTGAAATATATCAACGCATACTCTTCCGTATCCCATTGCGGATTAGTTCTTTTCGCAATCCTCATGCTGAACCAGACAGCAGCCACAGGCGCTATCCTCCAAATGTTGTCGCACGGACTGATGACAGCATTGTTCTTTGCGCTTATCGGTATGATTTACGGACGTACCCACACCCGTGACGTACGCGAGCTTGCCGGTTTGATGAAGATCATGCCTTTCCTGAGTGTATGTTATGTCATTGCCGGCCTTGCCAATCTCGGTCTGCCGGGATTGAGCGGTTTTATTGCCGAGATGACCATCTTTGTTGGATCTTTCCAAGACAATGATGTATTCCACCGCACACTGACCATTATAGCCTGCTCCTCCATCGTAATTACAGCAGTCTATATCTTGCGTCTGGTAGGTAAGATTCTGTACGGGACCTGTACCAACAAGCATCACCTCGAACTGACCGATGCAACTTGGGACGAGCGTGTAGCCGTTATCTGCCTCATTGTTTGTGTTGCCGGACTGGGTATGGCTCCTTTCTGGGTAAGCCACATGATTGGTGAAAGTGTATTGCCCGTTGTCTCACAACTGATACCCTAGCTCTTTAATTTTTAATCTCTAATTTAATTGATAAAGATGGATTATTCACAATTTCTACATATGCGAGAAGAGCTGTCGCTCGTAGTAGTTCTGTTGCTACTGTTTCTAGCCGACCTCTTCATGAGCCCGGATGCGCACAAGAACGATGGAAAGGCACGACTGAATACAATGTTTCCCGTCATTCTGATGGCTATCCATACGGCTATCAACCTGATACCGGGTACCGCTGCCGACATTTTCGGCGGTATGTACCACTATGTGCCCATGCATACAGTCATTAAGTCAATCCTGAACGTAGGTACATTAATCGTCTTTCTGATGGCGCACGAATGGATGAAGCGTGAAGACACTTCATTCAAGCAAGGAGAGTTCTATGTACTCACTCTCTCTACTCTGTTCGGTATGTATCTCATGATTTCCGCCGGACACTTCCTGATGTTCTTCATCGGACTGGAGACTGCTTCCGTTCCAATGGCAGCTTTGATTGCCTTTGATAAATACCGTCACAACTCCGCTGAAGCAGGAGCCAAGTATATTCTTACCGCACTCTTCTCCAGCGCATTGTTGCTGTTCGGTTTGTCTATGATTTACGGTTCTGCCGGAACCTTGTATTTCGATGACCTTCCCGCCCATATTGACGGAAACCCGTTACAGATTATGGCATTTGTATTCTTCTTTACGGGTATGGCATTCAAGTTATCGCTCGTTCCGTTCCATCTTTGGACGGCAGACGTTTACGAAGGAGCCCCGAGTACGGTCACCGCTTACTTGAGTGTTGTATCCAAAGGATCGGCGGCATTTGTATTGCTGACTATCCTCATCAAGGTATTTGCTCCTATGATAAACGATTGGCAGGAAGTGCTCTATTGGGTAACGATAGCTTCCATCACCATCGCGAATATATTCGCTATCCGCCAACAGAACCTGAAACGTCTGATGGCATTCTCCAGTATCTCGCAGGCAGGATATATCATGCTTGGTGTAATCGGTGGCACGGCACAGGGAATGACAGCCCTAGTATATTATGTACTTGTGTATGCAGCCGCCAATCTCGGTGTATTTGCCGTAATCACTATTGTGGCATTGCGCAGCCAGAAGTTCACCCTCGAAGATTATGCGGGACTTTATAAAACGAATCCGAAGATCGCCCTCCTGATGACCCTTTCTTTGTTCTCATTAGCAGGCATTCCTCCATTTGCCGGATTCTTCTCCAAGTTTTTTATCTTCATGGCAGCCTTCGATGCAGGTTTCCATTTATTGGTGTTTATAGCATTGGTCAATACAGTAATTTCACTGTATTACTACCTGCTGATCGTGAAAGCGATGTATATCACCCCGTCCGAAAACCCGATTCCGACTTTCCGCAGTGACCGATGCACAAAGTGGGGACTGGCACTCTGTACGTTGGGCATCATCGGACTAGGTATCGCAAGCATTGTATACCAGTCTATCGACAAACTGGCATTTGGAATCTAAACAAAAAAGCGTATGTCACTTTAAAGTGGCATACGCTTTTTTGTTTAGATTTGTAGTTTTTCACTGAAGACTTTCTTCCGTCATGACCACTCCAGGAATCGTAAACCAGAAACGCGATCCCTTACCTTTTTCGGAGTCAACGCCAATATGTCCACCTAATTGTTCCACAATACTTTGGCAAATAGAAAGTCCTAATCCCGTGCCATGCACAAAAGAATCAAGCTTTACAAAACGCTCAAAGATGTGCGGTAATTGTTTCTTCTCTATTCCTATCCCCGTGTCCTGAACATAGAATTCTAATCCTTCATCTTTCAGCACATATCCCACACGGATATTGCCCTCTGAAGTAAACTTAATCGCATTGTTCACAAAATTGGATATCACCTGATATATACGGTTACGGTCACTAGTAATATGGCAAATAGAAAAATTTGGTTCGAATACTAACTTTACATTCTCTTTCGTTTTCATCTGCATAGAACGGACCAGATCTTCACACAACAGATTCACATCCACATCTCCATGCGAAAATTCAAATGTCCCTGCCTCAATTTTGGAAAGGTCGAGAATATCTGATATTAACTGTAACAGCAAATCATTATTTTCCCGCACGATCTTCATATACTCTCTCCGTTCTTCTATATCCGCAGTTTCCACCAATAAATCGGAAAAACCTACGATAGCATTCAGAGGCGTACGGATTTCATGGCTCATATTGGCAAGGAAAGCACTTTTCAAACGATCCATCATCTCCGCCTTATCACGTGCATGAATCAGTTCAGCCTCCGTCTCTTTCAGTTTCGTTATATCATAATTGATACCAATGATTTCGATTTCACCCTCTTCCGGTTTATATTGGGTTACCATCACATTCGTATTTACCCAGTTCCACTCATTTTCCGTTCCGGGACGAAGAATACGCATTTCCCCTTGAAAATGTTTTCTTTTCCCGACTTTGACTTCTTTATAGAAATCAAGCAGACCTTTGCGGTCTTCCGGATGCATTTTACGATAGACTCCTACTACATCACTTAATGCAATGTCTTCCTCTTCCCCCATATTTTTATACCATTGCTTGATGGCATATCCCTTCCGATTCAGAAGATTTAATTTCGCATAACCAACTTTTGCAAAATCGGATATCATCAAAAAGAAATTTTCAAAATCACGAATACGGTTCATTGCATCAATACGTTCCGTATTATCAATACTAATCAGAATATACCCGATAAACTCTCCCTCTCTATCGTACAGTTTAGTTACTTTCGAATACAGTTCTATCACATTAGAACGCATGGTACGATAATATCCTTTAATCTGGTCGAAAGAATAATTAAGTCGGAAATCCACTAAATCCTCATTTCGTACACGATCACGAATCGTTTGCGGCACGTTCGGATTTTCAAAGAAGTTAATACCTATTACATCCTCTTTATTGGCAATTCCGAATATTTCCAAATTCTTATTGTTCAGATCAAGCAGATATCCATCCTTATCATAGATCTCTACTCCTGCCGGAATATTAGCAAATATATTTTTAAAAAGTTTCTCACTACGGTCCAATGCACGATTAGCCTCTACAGCCTCAGTTGAGTCCGTAAACAATCCTACCACCTCATCTTTCTCCGGTGAATACACAATCCAATGAGTGTACAATCCCGTTTGAGGAAAATACTCATCCTTTTCTTTATAAGACTTACCATCAAGCACTTCAAGGATAAAATCCATTTTCTCTGAATGATCGGAAAACAAATCCGAAGCCAACACACCTACATATTGTTCCAAAGGTTTGCCAAAGAAATGGGAACTGATCTGGTTAGCGTCCGTTATCCGATAATCATAAGCCTTGTTGTTCTCGTCACGAAGAACAGACATACGTATATACCCCATTGGCATAAAATGGAAAAGATTACGTAAGAAAGACTGTTCATAAGTTACTTTATCTTTTGCTACGCGTAGTTCAATACAAATGCTTATAATATTTCCCAACGAAGAGAACCATTGAAAATCCTCATTACTCCAGTTACGATAACTATCTATCAATTCAATACCCATTCCTCCCCATACATGATCCCCAGCCATCAAAGGAGTTACCATGAATGAATAGACTCCCCGTTCAGCAAATTCTCGTCGCATTTCCGATGCTTCTTCCGGTAGTTGTTTCAACGAATTCAAAACGATAGCTTTGCCAGACAAAATCTGCTGATTCCACCATTCCGACCGATCGACCGGTATGTCTTGCCAACATTGTTTTTCTGTCGACATCCCTTCGGAAACGACCTCATACGTGCAACTGCGATAAGTGTGTTCTTTATTGTACTCGAAAATATAGACACGTCCTTTTCCATTATAAAGATTCAGTATATCCTTTAAAATCTCTGTTACACATTCTTCAACTCTTTCATCCCGAAGAAAACGGTATAAAGACTGCGAAATGTAGTTCTGACGGAGAAGCAAGTCATTCACACGTTTCAGAGCTTTCTTCTGTTCTATCTGTTCAGGAGCCTCCACGCGTTGAATCACTCCAAAAGATTTGTCTCCCCCATTAGTCCCCGTTCCTTTCTCACGGGAAGCCAAACGGGTATGCAACCAGACTTCGCCATATTTCGAATAGATGGGAAAGGTCTGTTCGTAAAAATCCTTATGGATAGAACTATTTGCCCGGAACTCATGTGCAATCTGACAACGATAATCTTCACGCACCAAGTTCAGAAAATCAGAAAATGAGATAGTATCTCCATCCAAATCCAAAAGATCACAAAGAAAGTCGGAACAAAGATAATATCCTCCCGTCAAATCCGCTTCCCACCATCCGACTTGAGCCAAAGAAGCCATTTTGCGATACCGCTCGTAATCTGTATGCATAATATTGATTTTTAAAGACACAAATATAAGAAAAATACATTACAAACAGCTATTTACAACTCAAAATTCAAGGCTGTATAAACAAAATAGTTGACAAACGGAACAATAAATGCGTACGTCGGTATCGACGCACGCATCAAACAATTGAAAAACCTCTTTAATCTTTTATTAATTCAAAGTCGGAAAAGAATAGTTTGTCCAAGCAAAAACGGAAGTGTTTGCACCGGCATTAGAGGCCGATGGATTAGTCAGTGTGATAGTTCCCTGCCCAACGACATTCTTATCGGGATTTGTTTTATCAACATAATCCACCACTTTTTCGTTTGTATATGAGAAAGAAGAAGTCGTAATATTGATAGTCACGGTGCCTCCCCCTTTTGAGTCGGTAACGTCAACCAGGTCTTTCGCTTTCAGTACATCAGCCGAAGTAGAAGCTACCAATGTATTCTTGATAGTAGCAGTCGCGCCACGACGTACCTTGATTACATCGTCCATTGCATTCTTCTGTCCGGTAGTCGTATTTCCACCTACCGTGTTATTGACAATCGTCATTCCGTCTATGATAAAATCAGACTGTCCCACATGGTCTACTCCGTTTCCATCCAGATTACCATCAGCCTCAACTCCACGCGGATCTTCTTCCGTGCTGGTATACCCGTCTTCCCAGATACCATAACAATTACTCAATGTGCCCTTATATCCTTGAGTGAAATCGAACATATCATCATCCGGATTGACAGCCAGCAGATTAGTCACATTTACTGTTCCACCGAAGAATTCGATAGCGTCATCGGCACTTTCCAACACATAAACGTTCTGAATTTTCGTCCCGTTACCCACACCATTCAAAGTCAGCCCGTTGTGCTCAATATCAGCCGTATTACGTGCACCGGCATAGAGGATATTCACATAAGTCAGCGCACCGGAATTGTCGGCTCTGTCACTACCACCGTATTTGTAAGCATTGTTAATCTCCGCATTGGCTGTATTAGTACCCTCTGCTCCTGCACCGGAAATAGGAGCTTTACCATTAAGGATAATTCCTCCCCAGTCACCGGCTTTCTTTGTCGCTTCTCCAGAAGTAAATGTGACAGGTTGTGAAGACGTACCGTTAGCATAAAGTTTTCCACCCTGTGCTACAAGAATATAGCTACTGAAACCTTTAGTCGCTTTAATCATTGTTCCGGCAGGAATAGTCAGTTCGCCTCCATTTTCGATAATCACCGTTCCACCCAGAATGTATTCCCCTTCTTCCAACGTTTGTTTACCGGTCAGGTTTCCCATCAATGTTTTACCGTCGGCAGCTAGAATAGAAGCCCCGTCGGGAGTATCATTCCCGTCATCATCACTACCACAAGAAGTTAAAGTCAAAGTTGTTGTGATAGCAGCCATTGCCATCATACTTAAGAATAATCTTTTCATCTTTTTAGCGTTTAATTGATAATATTTCTGTTTATATAGGGCTTAGAATGTACACGACACTCCCAAGCTCACGTTAATTCCTTTTTTATAGTCGCCCAATATCACTTTCTGACCGCTACCGTTCGCCTTACGGCTCAGTTGATAGGAGGGATTAAGCAAGTTGCGTGCTTTAAGAGTAAGGGCAATATGTTTGCCTAACTTCGCTTGCGATACGAAGTCTAGCGTAGCCACTCCCTCTTCCATCACATCCTGAAACCCTTGTGTACCGATAGTGTACACTTTTTCTCCCACATATCCGAGGACCAATGTATTGGTAAATGAATATCCGGCTGAAACATAGGTGTGTGACAGATCGAAGTTGGCAATCCAAGGAGCCGCCCCTTCCAGTTGCGAGCCATCCGTATCGGTAGCGGCAATATTGGGGTCGTTCACTTTGGCATTCGTGTAGATATACGATCCGTTCAATCCTGCCGTCAGGCGGTTCATACCGTTGTTGGCTGTCGGGCGTGAGAATATTTTTTTGCGTATCTCCAGTTCAATCCCCGTCACAGTAGCCTGATCGGCTACGTTTTCGTATGAAAGGAAACCTCCGGCACTTGGCGTTTCGATACGCGAAATAGGATTCTTTATCATTTTGTAGAAAGCAGTAACAGAGATCAATTCGGTTGATGTAGGGTTGAAATCCCATTTCAAGTCTATGTTGTAATTGTCCGACGGTTTCAGATTTGCGTTACCCTGACTCTTAAAGTTGACACCCACATAGCGGTAAGGTGAGATTTCCTTCGACTGAGGCAAAGTATATGTCTTGCTCAATCCAAGCCGCAAGGCGTTCTTATCATTTAGCCTATACCTTATGTTCAAACTCGGAAGGAAGTAGTTTTTCCGGATATTGTTCTTGCCTTTGGAGTTTCCTTTATCCACATTGTAGTCTACGGTCATATCCACATTATCATACTTCAAACCGAGATTGATCACCCAATGCCGGGTGAACTGATAGACCGCTTCCGCATAAACCGAATGTATGTTCTTCTTCACCGCATATTTATCCACCGCATTGTCCAGCGTGAAACGGTCGTTGAAATGAGCCGCAGAATAAAAGTCATCCAATGAAATATCGTCCACCGAAGTAAATGAAGGACCATTCAAGGTAACCATATTGTATTCCGTCTGTTTGAAATCATCGTTAATGATACGTCCGGTGTATCCGAACCGAAGTCTGGAGATTTCTTCCCAATCGTCTTTCAAGCGATAAACCACTCCGGCACGAAGATTCAGATCATTCTCCGTCAGAGAAGAAAAAGTACGGAACTGTGTATTACCTCCTACCAATCCGTATCCGGTTTCATTCCGGGTTATCTGGTTGATACGGCGATCCGGCTCATATCCGCGCACCATATTATAAGAGGCTCCTGCGTCAACGCTCAGCCGGTCTGTCAATCCCCAGTTCGTCATGATCTGGTTGACTAATAACAGATTGTCGTTCACCTGCTGACGATGGGTCATTCCCAGATTACCGTAATCATCACTGAAAGTAGCGTCTTTCCCTTCGTAGTTTCCCACCGACTGTACATTGCTATGTACCATCATGAAGTTGTAAGACAAATGATGACGATTGTGCATATCATAATCTACATTAGCCAATGCCAACTGACTGATATTCGTTGTTGACTTATGTCCGTTCAGTTCTTTGTATATAGTACCGCCCGTATTTGTATTACGTATGATTTCATCCGTATATCGATAATCAACGGAATGTCCCACAGTGGCAAAGAACGAAAGAGCATCCCGTTGCCGACCTACATAAAACTTCTTTCCGCCTGCGATATTATAACTGCGGTCCATCTGGAAGTTTTGCGCCGACGGGTCGAGTTTGTTCTTAAAGCCCCACACATCCGTGCCCGGTTCCGTCCGATTGGCAAATCCCAGCAGATTCACTCCATCCGGTTGGAAGAAATCGGAGGAAAGGGTCTGTGTATTCACACCGGCCGATACACTGGCGCTAATGTAACCGTCACCTACCAGTTCTTTGGACGAGATATCAATATTTGCGCCCCCTACATCGCCTCCGTTCCCGGCAGTAAATGCTTTGTTGACTCCTACGGACTGTATAAGGTCGGTTCCGAAAAAATCAAGAGAGATATTCTTGTATTCCGGGTCTTCCGACGGCACAGGGAAACCATTGAACGTAGTAGTATTATAGCGGTCACCCAATCCACGTACGAATACGTTCTTCACACCGTCCTGCTTGGAAATTCCGGTGACTTTCGTCACAGCTCCTTCCGCATCCGAAACTCCTTTGCGTGAAAGTTCCTTCACACTGACTGACTGCACGGCAATGACCGCCTTTTGCTGTTCCAGCAAAGCCATATTCTCATTTTCCCGGTTCTTTTTCGCCACAACAACCACATCCGACAGTTCTTGCGCATCCGTCTCCATCTCCAGATTCAGAATGACCAGATTCCCATTCTCTACACGGACCTTCCGACGTACTTCAGTCTTATATCCTACGTATTTGATTTCGATATCATACATACCCTCCAACACTCCCACACCGTTTAGCTCAAAATTACCGTTCATATCGGTAACCGCTCCGGCCTGGGTTCCAAGCAAGCGTATCGTCGCACCTATCAAAGGCTCTTTGGATAACTTGTCCTTTACAGCTCCTTTAATCTTGATATTGGCAGCCAATGCGGGAAGTACACACAACAGACAAAAGAAGGCCACCACTGAAAATCGGATAAGAAATAGCTTTTTCATCTACCTTTACTCTACGTTTTTGATTACGTCGGCAAAGGTAGATGGGCTGTATTACAAGATTGAGACAAAGAAAATACAATCAATTGAAAGAGTCGTTGCAATGTTATTACACTGCAATATCCTCTATCAGTTTTCTATCTTTACTCCTATCCGGCGCAAGTCCGCTCCCGACGGATTTTGGAAGACACGCAAGTCGAATTCCGGAATAATGGCAAGCACATGATCGAAAACATCCGCCTGTATGCCTTCATACGGAATCCAGTCCTTAGAAGCGGAAAAGAAATAAAGTTCCATCGGAATACCTGTTTCGGTAGGTTGAAGCTGGCGTACCATGCACGTCAAGTCTTGATTGACGGTAGGCAGGCTCTTCAGATAATTCGTAAGATAGGCACGAAAGACGCCCAAGTTAGTCTGGCGACGCCCATTCACCAATACGGAGTTGTCAATATGATGCTCTTTGTTATACTCCTTCACGACCTTCTCCGTTGCCTCCACATACTCCTTCAACAATTGGATTTTACGATACTTCGCCAACATCTCCGGTGTACAGAAACGAACGCTAGTCATGTCGATATTAATGGAACGCTTCACACGCCGTCCACCGGATTCCCGCATCCCCTGCCAGTTTTGGAAAGAATCACTGACCAGCAGATAAGGCGGTATCGTCGTAATCGTATTATCCCAGTTACGCACTTTTACCGTATTCAAAGTCACTTCTATCACAGTTCCGTCGGCGCCATATTTCGGCATAGCAATCCAGTCGCCTACTTTCAGCATATTATTGGCAGAAAGCTGAATACCGGAAACAAAACCCATAATACTATCCTTGAACACCAACATCAGGATAGCGGCCGAAGCTCCCAATCCGGTAAGCAACACCATCGGACTCTGCTTAATCAGAATACTTACGATAATAATGGCCCCGACAAAGAAAAGAACGACTTGAGCAGTCTGCAACAACCCCTTCAGAGGCTTGTCCTTATATTGCTCCTTTTCACTGTAAACATGATATACCGCCGACAGAAAGACACTGATGAAACGAAGGAAAACCGCCAAGATATAAATAAGGCAAAGCCGTCGCAGGAAATCGAGCAAGTTGGAGTCGGCATGTTCCGGGAAAGCGATGGGAATAGCAAGGTAAATCAATATCGGGGCTACCATCCGGCTGACGTGAACCATCACCTTATGGTCGAACACTATGTCGTCCCAAGTAGCTTTGGTCTGTTTCACCAATTTCGCTACCGTACGCAAAATGATCTTACGGCAAATCAGATTAGCTAACAAGGCCACACCAATAATCAGCAACAAAATGACAAAGTTGTCCACCTTATCCGCCAAAGCCTCATCCATTCCTGCCGAAAGCAATGCATGGTTCACTTCCTGAATCACTACATCAGTCACCTCCTGCGTTCCGCCATTGGCCAACTCAACTGTCACGGTATCAACTATTTCTTTTACTTCTTCCATAAGTAATCTTCTCTCTATTCTTCTTTCTTGTTCTTATTTCCCTCGTTCCAAGTATTCACGAATATCCTGTCGCAGCCAGTCGTAGTGGAAAAGCCGCTTATAGGCTACATTCTTCTTCAACATGATTTCCACATTTACCTGACTGTTCTGATAACAAGTCAATTCGTTCTTAAATTGTTCATTATGTTCGGCAAGTCGCTTGATTTCCTGTTCCCGTTCCCGGCGCAATACCGTACAAACCGGAATCAGAAGTTTCATCACCACATTATCCATCACGTGGTGTCCCTGCATATACAGATAGGTATTTTCCGGAAATAGCCCCAACTCTCTCAGATCTGTTCCTAAGGCATTTACTTGATTCATGCTGCGGGAAAAACGTTTCTTCAGTTCCGACAATTTCTGATTTACCCGTTGCTGCAATGATTCAAGACTCTTTTCCGGGTGTCTGAGATTTATCTCACGCAGAGAAGTATAGGCATGAAAATCATACATCGGAAAGGTGTAAGTATCCCGTTGGCGATAGAACCACACGTTCCATAAGAAAAGCGGATATACGATTTCAGAGTATCTTTTCAGGTAAGCATTGAAGTCCATCACAAAACGGTCGTTCAACGTAGCCTGCACACATACCTCATGAAGGCTTTCGGCAAAGCAATGATAGTTTTCAATGGCGTATGTATAGGTCTGGAAGATATATTTGTTGCGGTTGATTTTACGGGAAGTATTGGTTGCGCCCTGCAACAGGAAATCATAATCGCTGTCCACACAGGCAATCAGGCTTCTTCCCAGTTCCGCGGTATTCAACGTATTCATCAAGACCATCTTTTTCCCTTTAGCCAATGAAGTAGTAGAAGGAAGCATTACCTGGAAATAGTGTTCGTCATCTTCAAATTCTTCGAGCAACGTACGCCAGAAAGCAATGTCATCATAGCTTTCCACATAAGCTATGATACGCCGACGGGCCTTCTTTGAATAAAGCTTATGAGCGGCATTGAAATAAGAAGATGTCAGATTATCTCGTAGTGAAGTTGCCATTATTATATAATGTTGAAATATCACTTACTTCCGTCACTGCATCCAGCCAGCCCTCCATAATGACGGCCGGCGAATGGGTAGTCAGGATGATCTGTACATTCGGATTCAACTCACGTATCATGGCAATCAACTTCTGTTGCCATTCAATGTGGAGAGAGGCTTCCGGCTCATCCATAAACAGCACGCAATGGCTGTTGTCCTGCACAAGCACGGTCAACAGAATGACTAGCATTTGCTTCTCACCGGAAGAAAGTTTGTAAGGAAACAACAGTTCTCCATCCTGATAGAAAGCAATATCATTCCGTTTACGGTCTATTTTCTTGCGTGTATAACTGAACAGTTCGTCAATCATATCTTGAAAACGACGCTTGGCTATGGACAAAGTAGCTGCTTTGACCCGTACTTTCTCGTCATTATCGGAGAGCATTTCAATCATCTTGTTACCTATATTGACCTGATAATCAAGATAGCGGCGTTGCAACAGATAAAGCTGCCAATCCAATTCGGACTTCACGTTCTTATCGGCCATGCGGGCAGTAAAGTCACCCATAATCAGAGGACGGTCGTAACTCCGGATCACATCGTATGGGATATAGGTCGCCTGAGGATTGTCGAAGAAAAGACGAACACCGTTCTTCTCGTCACTTTTCATTTCACCGGAGAGTTCTTCAAGATATCCTACCGAACGGTTCAAGATGGTAGTTTTTCCTACTCCGTTAATACCGGAAAGGATATTCACATCGGGACGCAAATCCCATCCTATATTAAAACGCTCCCAGAGTCCATGAATTTCGATACGACGGATATAGTTGGCCTGTTGTTCCATAATATTCAATTTTATTCAAGGCAAATATAAACAAATCATACGACAAATTAGCTACCTTTGCAGCAGTTTTCAATAAAGGTAACAATTAAAAAGGCGTATACGCACTTATGAAGAATAACAAGAATCTGCAAGGTCATCTGTTTGCACTTACGGCAAACGTCATGTGGGGGCTGATGTCTCCTATCGGTAAATCAGCGCTTCAGGAATTCTCCGCAATATCCGTCACCACTTTTCGGATGGTGGGAGCGGCGGCGGCTTTTTGGATACTTTCCATTTTCTGCAAACAGGAACACGTGAATCATCAGGATATGCTGAAGATATTCTTCGCTTCACTATTTGCTTTGGTGTTCAATCAGGGAGTATTCATTTTCGGCCTTTCAATGACTTCACCCATCGACGCTTCCATCGTAACCACTACTTTACCGATTGTCACTATGATCGTAGCGGCTATTTATCTGAAAGAACCGATTACCAATAAAAAGGTACTGGGTATTTTCGTCGGTGCTATGGGAGCGCTTATCCTCATTATGAGCAGCCAAGCGGGAAACAACGGAAACGGAAGCTTAATCGGCGACCTGCTTTGTTTGGTGGCACAGATCAGTTTCTCCATCTACTTAACCGTATTCAAGGGATTATCCCAGCAATATTCGGCAGTCACTATCAATAAGTGGATGTTCGTTTACGCTTCGATGTGTTACATACCGTTCTCTTATCACGACATTTCCATCATTCAATGGGGGGCAGTCTCCACAATCGCCATCATAGAGGTTCTTTACGTAGTATTGGGAGGCAGTTTCCTTGCCTATCTCTGCATCATGACCGCACAGAAACTACTCCGTCCCACCGTTGTCAGTATGTATAACTATATGCAGCCGATTGTAGCTACAATCGCTGCCATCATCATGGGGATAGGAAGCTTCGGCTGGCAGAAAGGACTGGCTATCGCACTCGTGTTCTTGGGAGTATATATCGTGACACAGAGCAAATCAAGAGCCGACTTCGAAAAGATAGGAAAAGAACTGTAATCTGTGGTGAACTACATCTTTAAGTCCTCAAAATAAGTGTCCAGCAAACTTTTGGCGGCTATGAATGAAGTAAGATTACCACTTAATACTTGTTGTTCCTTCTTTTGAAGCATGGCTTCAATCTTCGGATTATGGTAGAAACTGTCGCGAAGCTGTTCATTGATACTTTCATACATCCAGTATTTGCTCTGCTCGTTACGGCGATATTCAAAATAGCCATTTTCTTTTACAAAGCCAATGTACTCATAAACCATATCCCATACTTCCTTAACGCCTATATTGTAAAAACCGGAATAAGTCAGAACCTTTGGTGTCCATCCGGATTCGGGCGCAGGAAACAGATGCAGCGCATTACGGAACTGAGTGGCAGCCAGCTTGGCACGTTCCAGATTATCTCCGTCGGCTTTATTAATCACAATGCCGTCCGCCATCTCCATAATGCCACGCTTGATACCTTGCAATTCATCTCCTGTTCCCGCCAACTGAATCAACAGGAAGAAATCGACCATCGAATGGACAGCCGTCTCGCTCTGTCCCACTCCCACGGTCTCCACAAAGATTTTATCAAATCCGGCCGCCTCGCAAAGAATAATCGTTTCACGCGTCTTACGTGCTACTCCTCCCAATGAACCGGCCGACGGGCTGGGACGGATAAATGATTTAGGATGTACGGAAAGCTGTTCCATACGGGTTTTATCTCCCAAAATGCTTCCTTTGCTACGCTCACTACTCGGGTCAATTGCCAGCACGGCCAACTTACCGCCTTTTTCGAGCACGTGCAGGCCGAAGACATCAATCGAAGTACTCTTTCCTGCACCGGGAACACCGCTGATACCTACCCGGATCGAATTGCCGGAATAGGGAAGACACTTCTCTATCACCTCTTGGGCAACGGACTGATGTTCGGGTTTCACACTTTCAACTAACGTCACAGCCTGACTTAGTATAGTAACATCACCTTTTGTAATGCCGTCCACAAACTCAGCCACCGAGAGCTGGCGTTTCTTAGGCTTCCGTTTCAGATAAGGGTTCACCGACGAGGGCTGTTCAATGCCTTTATTGACAACAAGCCCCTTATATTCTTCACTATTCTCAGGATGTTCCATAGCGATAGGATTTAACGTTTGATATTGATTTCAACTTTCGGGCGCAACGGGTCATTTGTTATCATCAAGATACGCAAGTGGTGTTTCTTATTACCCACATCACGCTTACGAATAGTCACTTTCAACTTCGTCATTCCATCCGGAGGAAGTACCGTTTTTTTCAAACTGACTCCGACCGATGAGTTGAATACCTGCAACTTACTAATTACCAATGGAGTCTTTCCGGCATTAGCGATCAGGATATCATGACTGGCTTTCTTCTTCTTTATCAACGGCACGCTAAGATCGATGTCCGTTTCCGAGATTCGTATAGCAGGCGCATTCAAAGAATCATTCGCTGTCATACGCGAGAAGTCGGGAAGAAGAATAGCCGAAACCGGTATTTCATTATCTTCGCTCACCTTATCACCGGAAAAACGGGAAAGGTAAACGGATGTCTGCGTCAATCCGTAGTCTTTCAACTGGCTGGCATCTAACGTCAGTTTCACAGTGCCTTTTTTACCTTTCAGCAGAACCTTAGGCTCCGCTTCCATTTTAAGGTAAGGAGGCAGATGCATCAACACCGGTTCGTACGGACGGTCGGATAGGTTCGCAATGCTAAAAGTCATCGTGGGCTTCTGACCATGATACACATCGGGGAAGGCAAATTCGTCACGATCGATACGGATATTGCCTATTGCATAAGGATGAGTCTTGGTATAGTCTTTTATCTCTTGCACCACTTCACCGATAAATTTCAGATAAATCAGGCTGGGCGTGGCATTGCTGTATATTCCTACTGTTTTTTCAAAGTGTCCCAAAGCTTTGGCGTCAAAGGAGGCTTTGACAATTCCTTTTCCTCCGGGAGCAATCGGTTCTTTGGTCCAGTCGGCTACGGAACAGGCGCAAGAGGTAGTGACATTGGTAAGCACCAATGGCTGGTTACCGGTATTGGTAATTGTATATTCCACCGTCACCGGGCGTTTCCATTCTATTTGTCCGAAATTATGTGTCTCTTTATTGGAAGAGATGCGAGGTTGGGCAACGGCCGCCAAAGCGACAGTGAGTAGAGAAAATATAAATAGCAAACTACGTTTCATGCGATACTTTTTTATTTTGGTGCACAAATGTAGGACTTTTAGATGAGTTTCTCACCACAGATTACACAGATTAACACAGATTGGGAAAAGACTTTACATGCAGACGAGGCCTGTCATGCCTTGTCTGCAAACTAAAATCTTCGCTTTTGGTTATTCAATAATAATTGTCATTGATGCGGAATGTGAAACGTATTCGGGAGCGTATGCACACTGAATAGTGACCAGTCCTGTTTCGTAAGTTCCTTCACGGCTCACACGGTAGCCGTATTCCAGTACGTAGACGCCTTTGCCCAAATGGTCGAAGAAGAAGTTGGTAGAGGCGTCTTTAATGTCTACATAATAGCCGAATCCATTGTTCCAGCGATAACCGGAAATACTGCCGACAGGCTCGAAGCAGGCGCCACGCTGGTCTTTCAACTGCACAAAGTCCATCGTACGGTCTACACTAATGGTCAGACGGGAAACAACTTTATCACCTACTGTGAGAACGGTCTTTGAAGTAATAGGCTGCAATTGTGCAACGTTGTTCTCTATGCGTTCTACGTACAGTTGCTTCTCTACATTCAATGCACCACCCTGTTGTTTCACATCACTGATAGGAGAATCGTATTCAGCGTAAACAGCTCCCCAAGCGATACCCGGATTCCTTTTTTCCACTTCAATCTTACGGGCGTCTACCACATTTTTCTGTGTGAACGAACGTTTGATATAACCCAATCCCGGAACGGTTGTCTTACTCGGAGATACCGTTTCCAGTACCTCGTTGGCAATCACAATACGTACGTCCCCTTGATTATCGAGCAGATTGGCGCCTTTCATCAACAGGGCATACACAGCATCCGCCGTAGCTACCGGAGAACTCCACTGCTGCGTCTGTTTTTGCTTTAACAGCCAGAGTTTCATTTCTTCGACTGTTTCCCGGTTTCCGTTTCCGCCAATCAGTTCCAATGCTTCCATCACATCTACATGGGCTTGCAACTTCATACCTCCCCAAGCATACGGATTCTCATTGAAGGCAAAGAACATTCCTTGCTCATCCGTTTTCGTCAGATGTTCCTTCAAGGAAGCGACAAACTCTTGGGCTTCTTTCTTACGCCCGGCTTTATCAAGTACAATGGCTGCAATCGCTTTCGTTTCCATCGAAGAAGAGGTAAGCAACTCTCCCACTTTAGACAGATAATAAGCATAAGCAATCTTACTTGCCGCAGGAACCTGTTCACCGGAAATCGCGACAATATACAGATATTGCAGAATACCGCTTGAAACTCCTGTCTGTTTCACTCCCTTTTTCTGCGCTTTCAGTATATTCTTGTATTCTTCTAAAGCCGACTGATGAAGATAAGTTAATGCCTTAGCCTGCAAGTCAAGGGCGGTTCCACTCAATGGCGCACCTGTCAGTAGCGCAAGGCGGGCATTCAGTTCGGCAATATAAGCCGTTACATAACGACTGCCGTTCATTCCCTTAAACCATGACCAAGCGCCGTCGGAATTCTGCAATTCCTGCAATCTGGTCAAAGCCGCAATGTTATTGCTGCGGATATTATTCAGGTCGAACAGCGTAGCGATACGTTCTTTCTGCTGTTCTTCCGTCTTGGCTTCGAGTACCCACGGCGATTCGGACAACAGAATGTTCTTCACTTCCTGGTTCTTTTGCAAATCACTCAAGAAGGTTTCTTTCGTACCGCCTTGAAGTTTCCAACTATCGAAAACTGCCTTAATGCGCGGCTGGCTGTTCATAATGTAAGAAGCCAATGTATTTGCATAATAGGCTGTAGCCCACGAAATAGCATTATTATTCACTGGGAGGCTTAGCGAAGGCAGTGCCTGAATGGCATACCAAGCCGGATTTCCCGTAAACTCAATAGTCAGTTTGCGGTCGGTCGCCGTTTTACTATGCTGATTGAACAAGCTGTCGAGTGAGAATGTACGGGTTTCTTCTCCACGCACAGGCATCGGAAGCGTCTCTACCAAATGCTCCTTATTGCTCAGCACCGGAAGAAGTTGTTGCTCACCGTCACTGAACGTACCGCTATCGGCTATCATCCGACAACCCAGTATCTCGTATTTATCATTCACGGTAAATCTGAAATTCACTCCGATTGTCTTTCCGGCAGCTACCGAGAATTTCTGTTTCTGCGTGCTGACAACTTTTTCCGTCATCGGATCGAAAAGAATCATACTGACTGTACCTGCCTGCGGCTTGCCTGTCATATTGGAAATAGAAGCGGCAATAGACGTCTTGTCGCCTACACGGACGAAGCGAGGGAGATTAGGAGTCAACATAAATTCCTTGCTCGTGGCAGCTTCACCATCCAACGTTCCCGTCAGCATTCCTTTGGTATGGGAATATCCACGAAAGTTCCAACGTGTCAGACTTTCGGGCATAGTGAAAGAGAAGGATATTTCTCCTTGTTCATTCGTACGAAGCTGCGGATAGAAGAAAGCTGTTTCGGCAAGGTTCGTACGCAAGTCGGCGGGCGCATCAGGAAGGGTTGCTTCTTCAAATTTCGCATCAGTAGCCTCAGAGACTAAGGCAGGCACATATTTCACTTCCACCACATTGCTCCGGCTTGCAACACTGCCCGTCATCGCTGCTTTCTTCTGCACTCCCACCCCTCTAATCATCACTCTATCGGCCAATATTTCGGATTCAAAGAACACATTTCCGATCCTTGACGGCATTACGAAATAGTCATACGCCAGCACCGGCACTTTCAGCGTCTTATTGTTCCACCAGTAATTGAATGAGTTGTTTCCCAAATAGCCATTCATCCAACGGAAATTAGGAAGTATCCGATTATAGTAAAGCCGGAAATCCTGTCGGCGATTCCAAATTTTATCTAATGACGTATCATACATCGTAGCCAGCATTTCCGCATCAGCGGCCTGCCCCTGCGGTGTCTTAATCGTCAATTTCCACTCTTCTTTCTGTCCGGGACGCAATTTGTCACGGAACACCTCCCACTTCATCGTCAACGTCTTATCCGCCAAGCGTTTCTCTACGGAGACCTGTTCCTGATAAAGCTGCCCGTCTCTTACCATACAGAAGTTCACAAAAATACCGTCTCCATAGCTCTCCAGATACGGATAGGTAAAACGCACAATCGTATCGGACAAGTTCAACGCCTTACTTTCCAGTTGTTTGTCACCACAGAAGACGTTCATCATCACATAAGTGTCCTTTTCTGAAGTACCGAAACAGAATACTGCCGGGCGGGTTGCATCAAACTCCGTATTTTCCGCATAGAACCAAGTAGGTGATTTCACCGGCGGACGCTTGTCGCCGATAGAGAATAGGATCGTCTGAGCCTCCGTCTCCACTTCTTTTCCCTGACTGTCTTTCGCTACCGCTTTCAGCATATAAGTTCCCGATGGAAGATTCTTCCAGTCAAGCGTCATTTCCTTATTAGAAGTAAATGTTCCTGTTGCAACGGGATTCTCACTTGCCTTCTTAAAGCCGGTTTCTTTCAGGCTACTCTCTTTCACGTTTGTCTCTTCGAGGGGATACAGATAGTAATTGCCATTCACCTCCACAGGCTGTTCGTTCAGGTTCTGAGCTTTAAACACAATATCAAACGGCCGGTCTTTGCACGTCTTCTTGTCCAACTCCATCTGTAGAACCAACGAACAGTTACCCGCCGGAATCACATCTGTAGAAGATTGCGTTTCACCTGCCACATTGGTAACAGTAGCTTCGATGGAATAACGGTAATATACTCTATCATTATTCTTATACTCGTCACTTTCCTCCAGACGGACGGGTATCGTAAATTCTCCATTCTCATTGGCAGTCACCTCTCCGGAAGCAATCTGCACAGCCCCCGAAATTCTCCAGAGGTTATATGCAGAACGTTTTACCGTATATTTCACCGGAAGATCCTGAAGCGACACACCGCTATAAGATTGAATCTTACCTTTCACCTGCACTTCATCTCCAAGCTTGTAGCTTTCCGTCTGCTTTTCAAAAGTTATATCAAATGTCGGACGTTTATAATCTTCTACACGAACAGTCGTTCCACCCTCTCCCGCCGTTAAAGAAAAGACTCCGTTCAGACAAGCGGAAGGCAAAGCAAAATCAGTCGCAAACGAACCGAATTCATTGGTACGTACAGATTTCCGTCCCACTTCCTGATAGTTCGCATCGTACAAAGTCACTGTATAGGCTTTGTTCGGAATCACATCAGCTGTGTCCGATTTCTGGGCAAATGCAATACCTTTCACATACACAGTCTGTCCCGGACGATACAGAGAACGGTCGGTCAACAACGTCATTTCCTCAACAGCTTTATCTTTATTGCCATAGTATCCATAACTTCCGCCATAAATTCCTTGTTTCGGCATAGCCGTATCCGTGCCTTTCGAGGCTTTCAGATACCGATACTTGGTATTCCTGAGGAATACCACTTTCCCCTCTTTATCGGTCGTAAACTCTTGCAACACTTTCTCGTCACTACTGTATAGTGTAACTTTCGCATTGGGAATGGGATGTCCGGTCTGTCCGTCCAGAGTCACCACCTCGTATTGGTTTTCGGGCAGACGGCAGGTCAATACTTTAAAACGCGTCACGTTAAACTTGCTTTCACTATCCCTCTTGGCACGAATATCCGGAATAATACGCATCACGTAAGTTCCCAAATCCGGAGCTTTGAATGTAAATACAGTATCCTTTGCCCGATAATCTTTCGGACGAAGAACGGAATAATGTTGTTCTTTAACCAGTTTCTTCGCCTGATACAGCCGCACAGTAAAGCCATCCAGATTTTTATGTCCCACATTCAACTTGATTTCTTCATTCGGAAAGGCCTGGCTCACTGCACTGACATTCAAGAAAGGCGCTAAAATCTCTTCACGGAGATTCTTCAGCGCATTTATCCTGCGATAACCCGGATAAAGACGGATCGCCTCATCACAAAGTTGCAAAGCGTTGACTTGCTGCATCTTCTCAACAGCATAGCGGACTTGTGCCAAATAGACTTCCGCACATATCGGCTCTGATTTGAACTGCCTTTTAAGCTCGTCCAAAGCGGCATTATATGTGTCTGCCGTCCATTCGCCCAATCCTTTTTTTAGTTGGACAGGCTGCAATTTGTTATCATTGTCACGTTTCCATTCCAGATATTGAAGCATGGTCAATACATACCCCTCTTTAAGCCCGGCCGTCTCATAAGCGTCAGTCATACGCTCATATATATTGATAATATCCTGTTTCACAGGAGAAGCTGTAATACCATTGAAACTGCCGCGTTCGAGTCTTTCAATCTGATTCAGAGCCCTAATGGCACGGGAAGCCAGCAGATGGTACATATCGTGATGATAATATTCGCTAGTTTCGCCCAGCTCCACAAAAGGAATGTAATTACGTGAAGAAGTCTTGAGCAATAAGAGAGAGTCCGCCAAAGCTTCCTTTACATTAGTCCGCACTTTCTCTACAAACATATTCGCCGTCCATTCGCGTATATCTGCGGACGGAGTCTCACCTACAATCTCGGTTCTTTGCCGGAGTTGCCACTGGTTGTCGGCGGCATAATTGGCATAGAATTCCGCTATCAAAGAGTGCAATATGGCGCGATCCATCGGCTGTTTTGTCTGCTTCGCCCATTGCTCCAAGTCTCTTAAACCGACATAAAAGCTATCCGGTGTCAATATATCCTGAGTTTTCATCCGCCACATATATGCTTTCAGCATTTGTGCGGAATTCCTTTCTTTCTCTCCTTTCTGATAAATTTCATCAGTCAGTTTTATCACTGTCTTAGGCAAGCTCTTTTTCTCCGCCTGCTCCACTTCTTTCCATAATTTGTCGAAAGTCTGTGCTTGCATTGCCGGAATCACTCCCAGTCCAAGCAGCACCATCATACAAATCTGCCTTACTTTCATAATCTCTCCAGTTTAAGTTTGATAGATATCTTTGCTTAAACAACAAAGTAAAGAAATAAAGTTTAAAGATTTGTACTTTTTAGCTTAAATTTTGCTTTCATCCTTACTGTAATTCAAAGATATACAGAACGGATAACCGACCTTACAGAATATAAACAAAGTGGGGATATCGTTTTCAATAACGTATCCCCACTCTAAACTTAGTTAATGTACTCGTTCTCATTTCTCAATTCTATACCCCCATGACAGCATTTCGTTACGACCTACTTCACTGAGGATTTTTCTTACTAAAGAACTCATTTTCTTTGCCATAATCTTAAATCTTTTAAATTATTAATTCCTGAAAACTAAAACTTACTTGTTAGGGGTTGCATTAATTGTCGAATATCCCCAAACATGTACATCGGCTTCACCGATCTTTCTAAACAATCTTTTTAACCTTTTCATTTTGTTATCCTCCTAATTACATGTTTTACAACACAAAAATACGGCCTTTGTTTATACGTTGTACCCCAAAAAGAGATAAATTTATGTTTTATAGCATATTTCTTGACTTGCGTCAATTAATTTATTTGTTATAAAAGGCAATTGTAACAGAGTGGCAGTTAATAAGACAAAAAGGCACAGATGACATTTCATCCGTGCCTTTTGCTAAATTATATCTACATTATATCTACCTATATATAATAGGTATAGGTACGCTCTTATTTAATCGGAGTCTGCTCTAAGGTAGCCACCAGAAAGTCATAGAACTTCTGCACAGTGGGAATCAGCGCTCTTTCATCCGGTGAATGCGGTGAACGCAAGGTCGGGCCGAAAGAAATCATATCCAATCCCGGAATAATAGCACCGATAATGCCACATTCCAAACCTGCATGGATTACTTTCACTGCCGGTTCTACTCCAAACTGCTGCTTATAGGACGCTTTCATCGCTTTCAGAATCGGAGAATCGACATTCGGCTGCCAACCGGAGTAACCGCCTGTCATCTCCACCTTCATCCCTGCCATAGAGAAACAAGATTCGAGACTGGTAGTCAGATATTCCTTCATGCTGTCGCTTGAACTGCGAGCCAAAATCTTAATAGCCGCTTTGCCTTCGCCAATCGTTATTATGGCAAGATTGGAGGATGTCTCTACCGTGTCCGGAACAGTAGGAATCATACGTGTCACCCCATTCTGACAAGCAAAAATCGCATCAATCAGGTTGTCCTGAATCTCTTCCGGAACTTCACCAGCCGGAAGTTCCACACGTTCCGCCGTGAAACTGATCGGAGTCTCGATAGCCGAATATTCTTCATTGAACAGGTCTTCGCAATATTTCACCAAGCCCAACAGCTCTTTTTCATTTTCGGCAGGAATTGTAATTACCGCATGCGCTTCACGCGGGATAGCATTACGCATATTACCGCCTTCCCAACTTGCCAAGCGAGCTTCATAGTTGGCAACGGCTTCACGAATAAAACGAACCAGCAATTTATTCGCATTGGCACGTCCTTCATTGATTTCCAGTCCCGAATGTCCGCCGCGCAATCCTTTCAATGTTACTTTCACTGCAATATCTCCTTCTTCCGGAGCCACCTCTTTATATTCCAGAGTAGCAGTGACATCCATACCTCCGGCACAACCGATATACAATTCACCTTCATCTTCCGAATCCAGATTCAACAGGATTTCCCCATTCACCGTACCCGGTTTCAGACCGAACGCACCATACATCCCGGTCTCTTCATCCTTAGTGATCAGAGCTTCCAAAGGACCGTGTTTCAAATCTTTTGCTTCCAGCACGGCCATGATAGCAGCTACCCCCAGTCCGTTGTCCGCACCCAAAGTTGTACCTTTCGCTTTTACCCAGTCACCGTCTATATAAGTTTCAATCGGATCTTTTTCAAAATCGTGTACAGTATCGTTGTTCTTCTGGGGAACCATATCCATGTGCGCCTGAAGAATCACGCCTTTGCGATTTTCCATACCCGGAGTTGCCGGCTTACGTATAATCACGTTGCCTGCTTCGTCTACAAAAGATTCCAGTCCTAAGCCTTTTCCAAAGTTAATCAGAAATTCAGTCACTTTTTCCATATGCCCTGACGGACGGGGAATCTGAGTCAACGAATAAAAATGCTTCCATACGTTTTGTGGAGCTAAAGAAAGAATAGTACTCATAACAAATCTATTTTTATTAAGTGATTACTTTCGCTGTCTGTTGGTGAACGGCAATGCCGCCAAACCATATATGCCCAACAAAACTACTAAAAAGGTTTGAATACCGTGCACAATCAAGGCAAATATTCCGGCATTTGTCACATTTACTCCATAAAGCATCATCATAGAAATAACGGCAAAGTGCCATGGACCCGCTCCGTTGGGGGTGGGCACAATCACTGCGAATGTGCCGCCAACAAACATGACCAAAGCCGCCATCATGCCTAAATGCGCAGTGAAAGCAAAGCAATAGAACGTGAAGTAAAAGTGGAAAAAGTAACAAGCCCAAATAGCTAATGTATAAAATATAAATAAAGGAATATTGCGCACTCCACGCAAGGACATAATTCCCTCCCAGATGTTCAAGACAAAACCTTTTACCCGTTCATAAAAGAATAATGTCTTTCGTAAATAATAAAGTAACATCGCCACTCCGATGAAACAGAACAAGACAATATAAAACCATACGGACGTCAACAGATGCATCATGGAAGGTATCTTCGTTCCGGTCTGTTGAAGAAAAGTGACAAATATCGGCATTTGCAGCAAGACGGTAATTCCTGTTATCAGGAGAATGGTCAACGTATCGACCAACCGTTCCGTCACGACTGTTCCCAATGATTTGGCAAACGACACATCATCGTATTTTGCCAATATTCCGCAACGGCTCACTTCTCCGATACGGGGAACGACCAGACTGGCAGCATAAGAAACAAAAATGGCGTTCACACAATCTCTTCTTTTAGGAAACGCATCCAAAGGCTCCAACGTCTGCCGCCACCGCCAGCCACGAAACACTTGCGCAAATATTCCGAACAACAGCGAGAAAAGCATCCACCACCAATTTGTACCATGCTTCAACACATCGCCCGCCTCTGCAAAATCAAAGTCGCGATACACCCAGAATAAAATAAAGCCGCCCAAAACAATCGGTAATATCAGTTTCAGCGTCTTTTTTAACAGTTTCTTCATCCTTAATTCTTCATTAGCTGCGCTGGCATATCATTTATTTTTAATTAGTGGCACGTTCTTCATTTAAAAGAATTACCTTTGTCGACTGCAAAAGTAATTATTTAGTTGGTAAATGAAATTAGTAAAGCCTAAAAAGTTTCTCGGACAGCACTTTCTGAAAGATTTGAAAGTAGCTCAGGATATTGCCGATACGGTCGACACCTTTCCCAAACTGCCCATTTTAGAGGTAGGACCAGGTATGGGCGTACTGACTCAATTTCTGGTGAAGAAAGACCGGCTGGTAAAAGTCGTAGAAGTTGACTATGAATCGGTTGCTTATCTCCGCGAAGCCTATCCGTCACTGGAAGACCATATTATTGAAGACGATTTCCTGAAGATGAATCTTCACCGGTTGTTTGATGGGAAACCTTTCGTTCTGACCGGTAATTACCCGTATAATATCTCCAGCCAGATCTTTTTCAAGATGTTGGATAATAAGGATATCATTCCTTGTTGCACAGGTATGATCCAGAAAGAGGTTGCCGAACGTATTGCCGCCGGACCGGGAAGCAAAACATACGGTATTCTCAGCGTATTGATTCAAGCGTGGTACAAGGTGGAATATCTGTTTACTGTCAGCGAACACGTATTCAACCCGCCTCCCAAAGTCAAAAGTGCCGTTATCCGTATGACGCGCAACGAAGTCCAAGAGCTGGGATGCGACGAGAAGTTATTCAAGCAGGTGGTGAAAACCACCTTCAACCAACGGCGCAAGACTTTGCGCAATTCCATCAAACCGATCTTAGGCAAAGATTGTCCACTGACAGAGGACTCATTATTCAATAAACGTCCGGAACAACTATCGGTAGAAGAATTTATCGACTTGACCAATAAAGTGGAAGAAGCACTGAAACAACAATGAACGAGGAATACATTGACACCGTAAAACACCTTATAGAGCAGAAAGACGCTGATAAGGTAAAAGAACTCCTCATCGACCTTCATCCGGCCGACATCGCTGAGTTATGCAATGACTTGAATGCGGAAGGAGCCAGATTCATTTATCGCTTGCTCGATAACGAAACGGCCGCCGACGTGCTGGTCGAAATGGACGAGGATGCACGTAAAGAGCTTCTCGAAATGCTTCCTTCGGAGACTATCGCCAAACGCTTTGTCGACTATATGGATACGGATGACGCCGTAGACCTGATGCGTGAACTTGACGAGGACAAGCAGGAAGAAGTTCTTTCGCATATCGAAGACATCGAACAGGCAGGAGATATTGTCGACTTGTTGAAATACGACGAAAATACCGCCGGCGGTTTGATGGGTACGGAAATGGTACTTGTCAACGAGAACTGGAGTATGCCCGAGTGTCTGAAAGAGATGCGACAACAAGCGGAGGAGCTGGATGAGATCTATTATGTATATGTCATTGACGACGACGAACGTTTGCGTGGTATCTTCCCACTCAAGAAAATGATTACTTCTCCATCCGTGTCCAAAGTAAAGCATGTGATGCAGAAAGATCCGATTTCCGTGCACGTAGACACTCCTATCGACGAAGTGGTACAAGCGATTGAGAAGTATGACTTGGTGGCTATTCCCGTTATCGACAGCATCGGGCGGCTCGTAGGACAAATCACTGTCGACGACGTCATGGATGAGGTTCGTGAACAGTCGGAACGTGATTACCAATTGGCTTCCGGTCTTTCGCAAGACGTAGAAACCGACGACAACGTACTCAAGCAGACTACTGCCCGTCTCCCCTGGTTATTGATCGGTATGCTCGGTGGTATCGGAAACTCCATGATTCTGGGTAACTTCGATTCAACCTTTGCCGCCCATCCTGAAATGGCACTCTATATCCCGCTTATCGGTGGTACAGGTGGAAATGTCGGAACACAATCTTCAGCTATCATCGTGCAAGGGCTGGCAAACAGCTCGCTGGATGCTAAAAACACATTCAAGCAAGTGACCAAAGAAGCGGTAGTGGCGTTAATCAATGCTACAATCATCTCTTTATTGGTATATACATATAATTTCATCCGCTTCGGCGCAACGGCTACGGTTACGTATTCCGTATCCATCAGTCTGTTTGCCGTAGTGATGTTCGCTTCTATTTTTGGAACACTCGTGCCAATGACGCTCGAAAAGCTAAAAATAGATCCCGCCATTGCAACGGGACCCTTTATTGCCATCACAAATGACATTATCGGCATGATGTTGTACATGGGAATTACGGTTTTATTATCATAAAAACAGGCTAAACAAAAAAAAATAAGCAAAATAGTATGAAGTAATCGTTTTATTTCATTAATTTGTGACCCAAAACTAATATACAATGATGGACGCTCATGACACTAATCAACCCTTGAACCAAGGGGAATTAGAAGAAGAAAAAAAAACAGTCGAGGTTTCTGAAGCTATAACAGAGACTCCAACTGAAGAAGTTACTGCCGAAGTTCAAACTGAAGCAGCTCCTAAACCTGCTACAAAGGAAGATGTATTAAACCTATTAAAGGAGCTTGCGCAGAATGCAGAAAATGCGAACAAGCAGGATATCGATAATCTGAAACAATCATTCTACAAGTTACATAACGTCGAACTGGAAGCTGCTAAAAAGGAGTTCACAGATAACGGTGGAGCCATTGAGGATTTTGTTCCGCAAGAAGACCCGGAAGAAGAAGAATTCAAACGTCTGATGGGAGTTATCAAAGAAAAGCGAAGCAAAATGGCTGCCGAGTTAGAACGACAAAAAGAAGAAAACCTACAAGTCAAACTTTCCATCATCGAAGAACTGAAGGAATTAGTAGAATCCGGAGATGACGCCAATAAATCTTACACCGAATTCAAAAAGCTGCAACAGCAGTGGAATGAGACAAAGCTGGTTCCGCAAGGCAAAGTAAATGAACTGTGGAAGAATTATCAATTATATGTAGAGAAGTTCTACGACTTATTGAAGCTGAACAACGAATTCCGCGAATATGACTTCAAGAAGAACTTGGAAATCAAGACTCACCTTTGCGAAGCTGCCGAAAAGTTGGCTGACGAAGAAGATGTTGTTTCCGCTTTCCACCAACTCCAAAAATTGCATCAGGAATTCCGTGATACGGGTCCGGTAGCCAAAGAGTTGCGTGATGAAATATGGAACCGCTTCAAGGCGGCTTCTACAGCCGTCAACCGTCGCCATCAGCAACATTTTGAAGCACTGAAGGAAACAGAACAGCACAATCTAGACCAAAAAACCGTTATCTGCGAAATCGTAGAAGCGATAGAATATAATGAACTGAAAACATTCTCTGCTTGGGAAAACAAGACTCAGGAAGTAATTGCATTGCAAAACAAATGGAAAACAATCGGTTTTGCACCTCAAAAGATGAATGTGAAGATATTCGAACGTTTCCGTCATGCGTGTGATGACTTCTTCAAGAAAAAAGGAGAATTCTTCAAGAGCTTGAAAGAAGGAATGAACGAAAATCTGGAAAAGAAAAAAGCACTGTGTGAGAAAGCGGAAGCCTTGAAAGACAGCACTGACTGGAAAGCTACTGCCGACGCTCTCACCAAACTTCAAAAAGAGTGGAAAACTATCGGGCCGGTAGCCAAGAAACATTCGGATGCAGTATGGAAACGTTTCATTTCCGCTTGCGACTATTTCTTCGACCAGAAAAACAAAGCTACTTCTTCACAACGTTCTGTGGAAGTAGAGAACATGGAGAAAAAGAAAGCATTGATCGAAAAGCTGTCTGCCATCGACGAAAACATGGATATGGAAGAAGCCAGTACACTTGTTCGGGAGTTAATGAAAGAATGGAACTCTATCGGTCATGTGCCATTCAAAGAGAAAGATAAACTTTACAAGCAATACCACAGCTTGATTGACCAATTGTTTGATCGTTTCAACATCAACACTTCCAATAAGAAGCTAAGTAATTTCCGTTCTAACATCAGCAATATTCAAGGAAGTGGCCCGCAATCTTTATACAGAGAACGAGAAAAGCTGGTACGTGCTTATGAGAATATGAAGAACGAACTACAGACATATGAGAACAATCTGGGCTTCTTGACTTCCACTTCAAAGAAAGGTAGTAGCCTGTTAACTGAATTGAATCGCAAGGTAGACAAATTAAAAGCAGATTTGGACTTGGTTTTACAGAAAATCAAGGTAATTGACGAATCAATAAAAACTGAAGAATGATCCGCTCGCTGATTTGAGAAGATACAGGAAAGTGTATCAGAATGCAGATTAACGGTAAATTATCGCAAAAGAATTCTATAGAATATTATTAACGCATAGAATCTTCTGTGATAATTTACCGTTAATCTGCATTTTATCATTCATTATTACACCCTCTTATTTTCAGCCGAATCGAATTTCAAATATCAAAAAAAGAGCATCCGTATCACCTAATTAACCACCGAATCAGGGCAGACGCATTATATTTTTTACTATATTCTCCTTTGCTATTCCTTTGTTATATTATTGTTTATTAGTATATTACCATTTGTTTATGCCGATTGTTTTTCTTATCTTTATAAGATATATTAAAACATAAACTAACATGAAAATTGGCATAATTGACCTTTGTAAACAAATAGAAGATCCTAGGATGAACCGTAAAAAAGTACATAAA